>JAGXHZ010000159.1 GCA_024635855.1 Sulfuricurvum sp. | reverse complement strand
GTATTATAATAATATTAAAACACTATTTAATATTTAAAATAGTTACAAATAGGAACAAGAAAAGGTTGCTTTACCGTTTGAGTAAAATATCCACACTCAAATCAACTTGATCGCGTACGGTTAGAAGCATCATTTTACTGCAATAAATAGGCTCTTCTGTGCCTGAAGAGCCTTAAAAGAGAGGAGTATTAAAGGACTGCTCCTGACCATGAGAAACCGGTAGCATCGTTCCCGTATATATCTTGTATCGCATACTGAGTTGGACCCTGAGCATCTGCGTAAATAACTTTCCAATTACCAGATGCCATAGGGGACATTGACAATATTAAATTAGATCCAGATACTCCAATACCTGATACCACTATCTGATTAACCGCTGCCGGATCATCCGTAGTATCTGCTGTCAATGAACCATCTGTCACATAAAAATCGGTTATTGATGCAGCGTCAGGACTCAATAATTGATCAAAGGTAATAGTAATTGTATCATTTGCATTATTTCCTGCCACACTTACAACAGCAGGTCCCTGCGTATCAACTACATAGTTATTGCTAACAGCTGCTATACCACTATTTCCGGAATGGTCGTAATATGTATTGTTTAGTGTAATGATGTTTGATAAATCTTCTGCTATTCCTATTGCAGGGGTGAATGTTCCTGTCCATGTTTTTCCGCCATCTGCCGTAGAGAGCGTACCTACATCCCCATTTGCCCCAGTCAAATCCAAATCAGAAAGGCTTAACGTCACTTTTTCACTAAATGTAAATGTAACTGTCGGCGTATCTCCTGAACTTATAATCGTATCGTCCATCGTAATGATAGTATTGGGCGCCAACTGATCATTCACGTAGTCATTAAATGATGTCGCATCATTACCCGCTAAATCCTGAATCACTGATGTCAAATCTGTCGCACCGTCTGTATATGAAACGGTAACTCCGGCAGTGCGCCAATCAAAACTTTCACCACGAGCATTGAATACCGGCTCAAGATATAAGAATACTTGGTTATCTGCCATACCTGACGTATTGTCCGAAACACCAATCGCGTTTACAGCAAATACTGCTCCATTAATCATGACTCCGAAATTGCTAGGAGATACTTGATTGACCTGATCAAGAGCTTCATCAAATGTCAATATTATTCTTTGAAATTCAGGATCAGGCGTAATGACGTTTACGGTACCAAAATTATGAGTGTCCGTATCTGGAAGAGGAGATGGAAACGGTGCTCTCATATCAACTGCTTGCGTAGACAAGGTATCTGAACTGATATTTCCTGTATTTCCGGCTAAATCATGATACGCAGTTTTTAAAACGCTTACTTGCATTTTTCCCTCATATCCTGCTTGTGGATGCACTGACAATGTATAGACCGTATCTGATACTTTTGTGAAGGTTTTAAAGATTAAACCATTTGTATCTGTAGCCTCTGTATAGGTGAAATCTATAGTACCTTCTGTTTTTTGCATCGTAATAACAATATCATTAACAGTAAAATCGTTCACAGCCTTATCAAACGTAAACGTGTATAGGATATCTCCTCCATTCGCATCTAATGTTCCATCTGTATTGCTACCATCCATATTTGCCGTAACGTTTGGCTCATCGTCGATGATAGTAAGAATGGGACCGCTTGTAGTACCTGTCGGGGCGGACGATCCGGTAGGTGTAATAGCAGGATTAGTTGCAGACGTAGTGCTGCTGCTTCCACTGCCGCCTGCTGCTGCCGCGACTCCGCCCGCAACTGCGAGAATACCGACTCCCCACAATACATTAGTTGACATAAAAGGGGTGGCGGCAGCAACGGGAGCTTCGCTCACCTCGCCAAGCTCCATTGCGCCTGCTTGAGTAGTACTGTAGTTGGCGAAGGCACCGCTTGAGTCAATGCCTGAGATTTGAACCGTCTGCGAATAGAAAGCATAATCATTCAAAATCACGGAAGGCTCCGCTGCCCCGTCTGTAAAAATATGGAGATCTTTATTGACCATTTTTGTTATTATCTTTTTTGGCGGTTCTCCTGTTGAGGCATCGACTAAAACAATTCTAGCGCCGCTCGTAACCATTTGTTGCGTAAGCTGTGTCACGCCCCCTATTTTTTTGCCAACCACCACTGTTGTCATCATTTTATAAACCTCTCTAATACGAAATAATTACCTATTTTATGGGAAATTTCAATAAAATCTCAAGTAGTATATTAATATAAGTGTTATACTAATATTAAAACACTATTTAAGATGTAAAATTGCAGAAGATAGTGGCTTATAGATTCAATTTTAGTTACAGCCTTACCGTTTGAGTAAAATATCCACACTCAAATCAACTTGATCACGTACGGTTAGAAGCATCATTGTGATCGGTTTGATGCCAAAGTCGGTCATTTTTAGAGTGGTTGCGGTTTTAATGTGTACTTTCGAACCTTCTTCAGTAATCGTACCGTCAAAACTCAGGGGTTTAGTGACACCGTGCAAACTCATCGTCCCTTTGAGAGTATAGGAATTCCCCCCTTTGGCAATGACCTCTTTAACTGCAAAGACTGCTTTGGGAAAACTATCGGATTCGAGTGCTTGCTGCATGTGTTCATCGCGCTTTTTATTATCACTGATAAGATCACCCATCGAAACTTCAATCGTCCCTTTTAGGCTGGACGGATTTGTGTCCATGACTAAATGCGACGTTGCCCGCTTGGCGATTGGGTCAATCGTGCTGTCTCCGAATACTTCCGTATGCGCTTTAATCACGCCGGAGTCAAAACTCAAATTTCCTGCGAACATTGACGTCGCCAATATCATGGCGAGTGAACTAACTTTTTTCATACTGTTCTCCTAAAATAAAATGGATAGATAAGGGCAAAAATGCCCAAAAGAGCGGCGACAATCCAAAGTTCATGCGTCAAGGCGACCAAATTGGCTATCGATGATGCGCCCCAGCCTACCCCCACCATAGCAATTCCAATTACACGGACATCACCCATCTGAGTCAACTCACGGAACAATAAAACATTATAGTATGAAATAACAATCGGATAAATAATAGCGAGTAATACCGGCTGATGGGCGTAATAGACCCCATAGCTTAGGGCAAAAATGCCCAATATTATCCCATTGCTTCGCATCAATGTCTTACCGTAACGAAACGCCAAATAAACGCCCAAGAGATGGGAGGTAACAATCAGTATCATGTAGTGACTCCAAACATCCATTGTTCCAGAGCGGCTCAGGGTCTCAAACAGCGCAGAATCAGCAAAAATCCACACCATCATTACCGCAATCATTTTCCAATTTAGGGGAGTATGGTGGTGATGTGAGCGGACAGGCAGGGTTGAAAAGTAGAGTGCTGCCATTGAAATACTGGGTAAAATAATCGCTATAATCCCTCGCTGTTGGAACGGATACGTATAAAGTGCTGTTCCTACCGCGTACGAGAGGGCAAGTCCCCATGCCAAATTTTTTCGGCTTTGTTCACGAAAGACATAGAGCATCAAAGGGGTGGTGTATCCGATCATAAAACCAAAAGCCAACAGAACTCCCAGTGAATAATCGGGATAAAACCACGAAATCACAATCTGTGTACCAAACATAAAAAAAAGCTCTTGCTTGATTTCAATATGCTTCCAATACGCTGCAAGCAAACTCCCGATCACTCCGCCGATTGGGAGAGTATAAAGATCGTGGATGTGCGAGTCAAATGCTCCCACAACTCCCGTTTGCGCAATCAGGAGATAATAAAGTAACTGAGAACTAAGAACAATAACGAGCATATTCATTTACGTAAACCTAAAAAATAAATCATGGCATATACTCCATCATAAAAGGCAATCAACAATGCCAACTCATCCAAAATTCCTGCCATATACAATGCCGCAAATGTCGAAGAGATAAGGAGGCGGATGATGGCGCTGAGGCTTGCAAGACGATTTTCATCCCCGTGCAGTCCAAACCAGTGAATCATCCCAGTCCCCATCACAAACGCAAATACGACATACTCATACGTTCCGGTAAATGCAAACCCAAGCAATCCAAAAAGCCAGCCCCCTGCAATCAGCAAAGCCAACCCTCCCAAGGCATCCCCTAAAAAACCTATTAAATGATAAATTTTTAACGGAGTATTGATAGGGACAATCAATCGGTCATAGAGTATTTTTGCGACCAAAATAACAATCAACACCCCGAAAATAGCCCGCAGAATCAAAAATGGTTCAATACTTCCGTCAATCAATCCCGCTTCGATAAGCCCCGCGAGGGAAAGGACTATCGCCATCAAGCTCATCAACACTGCCCACGCGGTTGCGTAAACACGCTTGAAAAGGGAGGGTAACAGATGGTAGGCGATAGAGAGAGCCATAAACGCCACTCCCAACCCCATCGCGATATGGGCATGTCCCACTACCAAATCGTTGCGGTGAATTAACGCTCGAAGCTCAGGGATAAAAAGGATATTGCCCTCCACATCGACAAAAACAAACGCCGCGATTGAGAGAATCAAATACGGATTTGTTTTAAAACGCACCCCCGCATCACGAAGCCAAATCCACAGCAATGGTAGATACAGCAACGTCAAATACTGAAAAAACCACTCTTCGTTGTAGCTCAACGTGTGGAAAAAATTACGAATTATCAGCGAAGTAACATATCCCACCAATGGAAGTATCCACAGGCAATGCAAACGGGGGATAAATGCTTTAGGAGCGGAAAGCTTGATGAGCAGATAATAAATCGGAATAAGTGCGAAACTCATTCCCAGCGTATTGTCCCCGTGAGGTCCTACGAGAGTTTTTTCTACCTGACCGTATTGGGGATTCATCAAAACCACCAATGCAATGGGGGCAGCGATGACCGCTAAAAGCGATACATTCACCCACAACGGACGTTTTTCATAACGCTTCAGCGCATCCAAAAGTGCCAAAAGATAAAACAGCCCGCTAAAGGCTAGGAGAAAGTTCAGCTGATACGGAAAATCGTAAAACGGCAATCCTCGAATGTTTCCAAAAAGGATTGCCATACTCATAAAGAGTAAAAAAACGTTCCAAACGACGAAGTATCGCCCTAAATGTTTCAAACCGTTTTGACTCAAAACACCCTCTTTCTCAAACAGTGCAAAAGGCAACAAGGAGAGGATGAGTGGGAAAAAACCATACAACATATGTGAAATATGGAGAGACCTAGCACGCTCAGGGGAGAGCAGGGTCATGGAACCATCCAGTCCTAACATCTCCACTGCATACACTAGTCCCGCAAAGAGTCCTAAAAAGAGCCAAAATAAAAGAAGAGGGAGATTATCGTTTAAGAATTTTGACAATTTTTCCATCCTCCATCTCAATAATTGTATCGGCATACTCCGCTATTTTTTTATCATGGGAAGCAACCACAAATCCTGTCCCCTCTTGCGAAAAACGTTTGAACAATTCATACACACCCAACGCATTTTTCGTGTCCAGATTACCCGTTGGTTCATCGGCGAACACCACTGCGGGGCGATTTACCAAGGCTCGTGCGATGGCAGCGCGCTGGCGCTCACCCCCTGAAACCTCATCGCTGTAACGAGCGGCTAATCGCCCAATACCCAAACTTTCCATGAGCGGTTCAACTCTCTCCTCATCCAAAGCAGAAAGGGCAATGTTTTCACGCAACGTTAAATAGGAGATAAGATAGTGAAACTGAAATACAAATCCGATGTTGTGCCGTCTAAACACATTAATATTTCCTACCTCACTGATGGCTTTTTCATCAAATGTCACGGCACCGCTCGTGGGATTAAGGAGGGTGGAAAGAATCGATAAGAGCGTTGTTTTTCCACTTCCACTCTCTCCGATAATCGCCGTAAAACTCCCTGCTTTTATTTCAATATCAACGCCACTCAAAACGTGTTCAATCCCATAATAGTGCTCTATATTTTTAGCTTGGATTCTCATGAACCACCTCTTTGTATCAGGGTCATCGGATCAATACGAGCCGCATAAATAGCAGGAAGCAACGTCCCCAACATCGCCATAATAATCGAGACGATAAAAACCTTAAGGGCAAGAGAGAAGGTAATTTCTCCATTGATATAGCCTTGAAACTTATCCGCGTGTTCAATCAGTTCCAACACCCCAAGCGACACTCCAAGAGCAACCGCAAAAGAGAAAAGGGCAATAATCAAGGTTTCCGCCAAAAGCTTTTTGATAATCACCCACGAAGAGAGTCCGATGGAACGCATAATTCCAAACTCGGTTTTACGATCATTGACCACCATACTCATCATGCTCACAATTCCCAAAATTCCCATCAAAAATGCCATCGCTCCAATCACATCCGAACTGGTTTTTATGATTTTGAACTGATTATAGGAATCAATAAAACTATCCGTGGTTTTGGCTTCTATGTCGGGATTGAGCCCGTTTATTTTTTCAACAAGGGGATCGCTTTGAGCCAAATCATCCAAACTTACCAAAAAAATCGATGCACTTTTATGGAATAATTTTCCGCCATCCTCTAATCCCATCACCACCCCGCCATCTTCAAACCCGATACGGCTTTTAAACACACCGCTTACGGTGAATTTTTGCTTGGAAAGGATGATTGTTTTGGGATGTTTGAGAGTTTCATAGATCTTAGAGCCCAGTATGACTTCACCATTTTTTGGCGTAGAACCTTGCAATAAAGTATAACTTTTAAAACGGTTCTCGCTCACCCCATAAATCCCCACGATAGGAAGAGGCTCGACAGGTGCAGCTCCTAAAATCAAGGCACCTGCCTCACGCACTCCCTCCATTTTGGCAATCTCATCTACTATGGAACGGTTAATATCACTGAAAAAAGTATCGGCGATCCCTTTTTGCGTGACGATAATATCCCCATCCGTTTTGAGCATCGCAGAGTACATACTCACGACGCCACCCGATATCGCGCTAATGAGAAAAATAGCCGCAATAGAGACACTCATGCTCATAAAAATGAGCGCTGTCTTAAAGCGATTTTTCCGAAGCGCTTTAATCGGGGTTATCACTGAGCAATTGCCTGTTTTAGTTCTGTTGCGGTGGAAACAAATTCAATTCGGATAAGGAAGTTGCCTCGAAATTTCATCACGGTAATTTTTTCTTCTTGAGCAGGAAATTTCAATCCTTGTTCTTCATCACGAATCAGCAAAACCGTATGGGCGTATTTTCTCATTTTTGGAAGCGCAAATGTTTCCGTAATAAAATTGGGCATTTGACTAATATCGGCAACAAATGCGGCATTATTCTTTTTTAAATAGCCCTTGTCTTGCGTTGTCAAATACTCATTGACCGTCGCACCTGTCCCCTTTTCAAATGCCATAATCAACGTCTTTGGCATCGCTTTAAGTGTGGTACGTTTACCAAACTGATCTTCCAAATCCAAGGGCATAACCGACTGTCCTGTTTTATACGGCGCTCCAAAAAGGCTTATTGCCAAAAGGGCGAATACTATAACTTTTTTCATAACAATCCTTTCGTTAATTCATCCAAAGTGTACCCTAACAAGGGTAAATAGTTTTTTTATACGTAAGAATACTAAGGGTTTATGAATTTTTGATGAAAGGTGAATTCACGGCATATTAACAACTATCTAAAGATTAAGAAGATACAATAAAATCTCTTTGCGATATTTAAACTCAATAATCAGGTACAGATGAAATTCAAATCAAATACTATGTTTCTTATCGCTGCTTTTATTCTTTTCACGCTCGCGGTCACTCTCTTTAGTTACTATGAATATCAACAAAATAAGATAAAGCTCTATCAGCAGATCGATGAAAAACTTCTTGCGTCTGCCAAAGGGGCTACGTTAATGCTCCCATCCGATTTTTATGACCGCGCACTTAATCGTGCTGCTGTTTCCGGCACTGAATACGAAGACCATCTCGACCGCTTAAGTCAATTCGCTAAAAGCCAGAAGGTGGTTTATGTCTATATGATGATCCAAAGAAACGACAAAATTTATTTTACCGCGTCAAGTGCTACCGATGAAGAACGCAAAACCGGGATCAATTTAACCCGTTATTTTGACAGCTATGATGATGCCGACGATGCATTGATAAACGTCTTTCAAACCCATCAAACAGCTTTTGCCGAATATACGGATAAATGGGGTACTTTTCGAAGCGTTTTTCTCCCCATTAAAACTCCCGGCGGTCATGAGTATGTTGTCGCAGCAGATATTAAAATCGATACCATCAAGAAACTGCTCAACAAAGAGGCTCTCAGCCTTTTGATTCGGCTTTTTATCGTCATCGCCCTCATTTTCCCTCTACTCACATGGCGGTTACGGCAACTCAATAGCCGTTTATTGGAAAAAAATGGCGCTCTCGGGCAAGAAGTCGAAGAAGGAGAAAAAAACCTCAAGCAGCGCAATATTGAGCTTCAAGCTATCCTTAATGCCGCACAAGAAAGTATCTGTTTGATTGATAAACAAGGTACCGTCCTGACAATCAACAGTACGGCTGCCCATAGACTGGGGAAAGCGCCCTCAGAAATGATCGGAAAATGCATCTATGATTTTTTCCCTTCAGAAGTAGCGAAACAACGACGTATCAAAATAGAACAAATATTTACTACCGGTATCGGAATAAACGTTGAAGACAGCCGAGAGGCGATGTTTTTTTCCGTCAATTATTATCCTGTCTTCGATAAAAATAATCAAGTAGAATCTGTTGCCGTCTTTGCACGAGACATCACCGAGCAAAAATATTCCAACGAGCGCATCCAGCACCTTGCAACGTTTGATTCTCTCACGGGATTACCCAACCGTCAAAAGCTCTTGCTGGATTTAGAACAGCATCAACCCAACGGATGTGCAATCTTTAACATTGACAATTTCAAAGAGATCAACGATTTTTTCGGTATCGTGGCGGGTGATACGTTACTCTGTAGCGTGGGTGAATGGTTTAAAACAATGGGCTTTTCCCCCTACAGAATCGGAGGGGATGAGTTTGCCATTTTATCTTATGAAACGATGACGCAAAGCAAACTATACAGTCGCATTACCGCACTCATGTCTGCACTGGATGAAGAACGCTTTCTTGTCGAAAATGAAACACTCGATGTTCATATGAGTACCGGAGCGGCACTGGGTACGCATAAACTTCTTACCCGCGCCGACATCGCATTGCATAGGGCTAAAGAGCAAAAAATTCCGATCGCTTTTTACGAAGAATCTGAAAATGTAGAAAAACAATACCATAGCAATATCGCCATGGCAAGCACCATCCGCAAAGCATTAGCAGGAGGACGTATCCTCTGCCATTATCAGCCGATCGTTACGATTTCGACAGGGAAGATTGAGAAGTATGAGACGCTAGTGCGAATGATCGATGAAGAGGGGACGCTTATTATGCCGCTGCAATTTCTGCCGATTGCCAAAAAAACAAAACTTTATCCCCGCATTACCAAAGAGGTCATCCGTCAAGCGTGCCATCTCTTCAGCAACCGCAGTGAAGAGTTTTCGGTTAATATATCGATGTATGATATTCATGATTCTTCTACGCTGCAAGAGATTATTACTACCATTACACAAACAGGGACGGCATCGAGAATCGTTTTTGAAATTCTAGAATCGGATGGAATTGAAAACTATCAAGAAGTGGCTCAATTTATCAGTAAAGTCAAATCACTTGGAGCCAAAATCGCCATCGATGATTTCGGGACAGGGTATTCCAATTTTGAGCATATACTCAAGCTCGATGTGGATTACATTAAAGTCGACGGTTCACTGATTCGGGAAATCACAGATAATCCACGGCACCGTATCATCGTTGAAACGATTGTCGATTTTGCGCAAAAAATTGGGGCGAAAACCATTGCCGAGTTTGTCAGTGATGAGACGATATACACTACGATCAAAGAGATTGGAGTCGATTATTCCCAAGGATATTATACCGGCAAGCCAGAGCCGCTTCAGTAAATCGTTTTATTTATGCGTAATCGTCTTCAACATTTTTTCGATCTCTCCGTGCTGTTCGAGCGTTAGGACAAAACTTTCATCCATCATCTTGTCCAAATGGTTCATCTCGGTGAGGGTAATGCCTAATGGATCTTTTTTCGCTACTTTGGCAATACCCGAAGTTACTATGATATTATCAAGTTTTTTACCCGAATGTCGGACAAAATAAGTGAGAAAATAACCGCCCGTATGATCTTTTTCGATGGCAACAACCGCCCGCTTAGCCTGAGAATTCTCAAACTGCGCGCTTGGTACAATAGTGCTAAAGTCCTCTATGCTTACATATCCAATATAGACTTTGGTGTAAATATCGTGATAACGCTGGGTCGCACTTTTTCGGAAAAAATCCCAATCAATCGGTTTTCCTCCACGAAGAGAGCGCAACATCCATGATAACGTCGCATAGTATTTAAACGAGGAAATTTTAATCTCTTCCGCATGGGCAATCTTATCACTCTCAATACGTACCATCGGTGCTTTTGGAGCATTTGTGCTGAGGCTTTCCAATAGATGCTGTGCGCTGTACGCTTCGGTAAACCATACACTGGCATAGGGGGGCAAATCGGTTGTCCCCGTCGCACCTTCGTTTAGAACCAAAACCGCTCTGACGTTATAGCGAGGAAATAAAACTTCCAAAAGTGCCCGTTTCTTACGAAGCCGCTTTTTAAGACTCGTTGCCGATTTCACCAACGTCATTTCCATAAAATAGAGTTCTTTGTCGGTAAAAAGAAGCCCGTCAAATTCTCCGATTTCCTTATGGCGTGCACGGTAAATAATCTGCCCTTTCCAGCTCACAGAGAGGGCATCACTCTGTGCATGAGTACGATTCTTATGCGGTCCTTTAATGATGAAACTTTTGATTTCAGGTTCATTTGCCGCGTAACGGAGAAGCTTTTCATAGATGTAGTTTTCATACACTTCTCCTTCAAACGAACGAAAAGCGCTGACATATGATTCGTCTTCCATCGTCTGCCCTTTGGCTTGGAGCGAGAGCAAATGAGCGATATTGTAGTCGTAATAGAGGAGATTATCGCCTAAATCAGCGTCCCCATTGGGAATCACCTTGGAATTAATGGTTAACAAATAGAGCCTTTTTGGACGTTTCTAGGCACATTTCTCTAATGCCCACAGTATTTTAGCGAAAATATGGGGAAGATGTTATAATTCCGGCATGCAACCATTCACCCCAACCGATGATCAGATTCGCACCCAGTTTGTCACCTCTTTGATGAACTATTTTAAAATAGATGAAGACGTGTTCTTGCGCTCTCATATCGATGAGCTCATCCGTCCCATCAGCACGGCTCGTTACAGTGAGTTTTTACGTCGTCTTTCCAGTCGTGATTTTGCGTATAAAACGGGAATTGAAAAAATTTCTCTTATCGCTCACGAACTGTATGAAGAGCAGCTCTCTCCTTTGGAGATGCAAGCGCATGAACGAACGCAAAAACTGTATGCACTCATGTATGATTTGCGTCGAAACATCACGGAAATCAAAAACAGTGAAAGCAGTGCTGCCGAGCGATTTGAAAATGTCCGTTTTACCTCGATCAAACATTCTGACTCCGCCGAACCGCTTCTCGATTCACTGGACATTGACGTTATTCGAATACTCACAAAACGATGGATTTACGATTATGTCGCGAACGATCGCGGATTATTTGAAACGCGTGTGGAGCACGAATATCTCACCTTGCTAATCGAGCAAGAACGATTAGCCAAGCAGCCTCTTATCGCAAAAACCACTAAAAAAGTGCTAAAACGCTCATGATAGGTATCCCCTCTTCTCTCATCGACCGTAATGATTTGAACCTCTTAGAGCGCGCGCTTCTTCCGCTGATTATTCGCCACGGTCTCATTTGGGGAGATAAGCCAAAAGCTCTCTCTGCCTCGTTTTTAGCCGAACTTTTACGCCATAGCCCCAAAGAAGTAGTCGAAGCATTGGACGCCTTAGCCGCAAAAAAAATTCTCAAGACTACCCGTGAAAAAACGGCGAACGGTGTGATGATCCTCTACGTCCTTGAGCCCATTGCTGCTTCAAGTGCAAGCCCTTCTTTGGCACTTACCGCATCGCAGTACACCGATAGCAACTATTATCTCAACCTCTCCAACGATTTTTTCGAAGAACTCCACGCCTATGCGCTCGAAGTATGTGATCGAGAGGGTCTGCGACGGGAGCTGTTTGATGATTTCAATCTCTATCAACGAGGGCAAAACCGCCGATCGTTTGACTGGTTTGCCGAGTTTGAGCGGTGGTGTCGCCGCGAAGTAAGTTCCAATGCGCCTGCAATCGCCAATCCAACACAAGTCGAAGAGACAAAGCCAAGCACTCAAGAATTCGAGATGGCACAGTATTTTATCCGTCGTCTCTCCTCCATCGACCCGCAGTTCCAAGAGCCGTTTGATGTGATGAGCTGGGCTGCACAGATTAAACTTTTGAGTGATACGGGAGGGTATTCCCTGCTTGAAATCAAGTCAGGAATTGATTGGCTCTTTAGCAGCAAAGGAGACTGGTTCCGTCCCAATGTCCCTGATGCTTATCATTTGAGAAAACACTTCAAACGGCTCATCTCTAACACCCGAAGTTTCCGAGACGGAGAAGCCAAACTCCCGGAGGGGATCAATATTTTCGATATTATCGGGCGGGAATAATTTCCGTCTCAACGTGTGTTTTTTCAAGCTTATTGTCAATAACGCTCATCTCAATACGACTGGTCTCTATTCCCAAAGATATTAACTGTTTTTTCATCTCTTTTGCACGTGCCGCTGAAAAAAGCTGTGCACTTGGATAGCTCTCAACCAATCGTACAGGCGCATCCGTATCTTGAAATACCCGTATTAAAAGTTTGTCGGTATTCTTCATCGTATCCGTTAGTTGTTTTAATTGTCCTTTTCCCGATATACTCAAAACAACATCCCCTTTTATAAAAAGGTCTTTATTGTCATACGCACGAATATTTGGTTTTTTGGCAATCGCCGTCTCGCTCTTGGCTTCACTTTTCTCTTTTTTAACACTTAGCGATTCAAGTTCCATATAAATACATGCCCCTTTTACTTTGGGAGCGAAGAGAGTGTAGGTTTCATCGCTGATTTTCCACTCTTTTAGTTTGAGCTCTTTGAGATTTGCATCCAGTCCTTTATAGCTAAGCACTTTTTGCTCTTTGGGAACCATCACGGTCAAGATGTTTTGCTCGGTCACACACTCTTTTGAACTGGCACAATCACCACCGCAGATCAATACTTTATTGACATTGCCTGTACTGCCCACAATAAAATCATTTCGCTCTATGTGCTGCATGTACGAATATCGATCGGTTGCACTAAAGCGCAGTTTGATTTTCTCGTCTTTTTGCGTTTCAATCGTATAGTTGTTAGGCTGTGCATAAATAATTTGTTTTTTATCAAACCCTTTATCAAACAAAAATCCATACGATTCTTGTTTTTCGCCTTGGTGATAAAAATGGGCAATAGCAGAGGACAAATCGGCTTTAGGATAAAAAACCATTTCAGTAGTATTCCCCTGTGCGAGACTTATTCCCATATACGCGACTAAAAATACCCATACACTTTTTTTCATTATAACCTCACTATAACCAACATGAGGCATGGTAATAAAAGAATGCTTAAAAACTTTGCTTTATCCCTTACGTGCTACAATGTCTTTACTTTAATATCCGAGTCTCTCAATGTTTAAAACCGAATCTTATCTCCCTATAATCGAATCCAGTATCCACGATTTTTACAACGATCTCGAATATGAAGGATATCTTGGGAACAGTAATTTCGACTATGCCCGCGCTATCAACCACCACAAGGAACTTTTTATTGCACTGCTTGCATCCACCAATGCGGAGGATGCAACTGAAAAAACCGAAGAGTTTGTACACTTTTGTGTTACGCACGAAATCCCCTATATGTTCGTGTATGGAGAGCTTCTCACCATCGCACGAAATTTGATGGGTATTCTCGCCAAAGAGGGAGATCTTGAAAATCTCAAAAAACTCAATGCCTATTTTGACAACCTTGAACATGAAATCACCGTTGCTTATTTTCATAAATTTCTCCGACGCCTTGCTGCCAAAAATCACCTGCGCCTCTCTCACATCGCCAACCTCGTTGAAAAAAATCTCATGGTTCATTATCAACAACACATTGAATGGCTTATTGCTCTCATTTCCTACATTGAAAATCGCTGTACAACTTCGCATCCAGAGCTCAACCATTGTCTTTGCAAGTTTGGACAATGGCTTCACAGCACCGCTATCCCCTACATCGTCACCACAAGCCACTTTAAAGAAGTGACACGATTGCACCAAAGTTTGCATGATGCAGCAAGCGATGTTGTAGGGCAGTGCCAGCAGCTCATTCAAAAGCCCAAGCATCTGATCCATCTGCTCCAGCGCCTTGACTACATCTCGTTGGAAATCGGAAATGAGATTGCGATTTTAAACGATATGATGATGATTGAAGAGTATTCTAAAGATCCCCTCACTGGTCTACTAACGCGCCGACTGTTCGATAAAGTGATGATGGGGCAAATCGAAACCGCCAAAGCGACAGAAAGTCAATGCTCTCTTATCATGTGCGATTTGGATCACTTTAAAGTGATCAATGACACTCACGGTCACCTCGCAGGAGATGCCGTTATCAAAGATTTTTCCGCACTACTTCAAAAAATATTGCGAAAATCGGATTTTATTTTCCGCTATGGCGGAGAAGAGTTTATCGTCCTTCTACCTGCTACTTCTAAAAATCAAGCGCGAACCATTGCTCAGAAAATTTGCGATGAAGCATCTTCCCAAATCGTCCTCTTTGATAGCCTTTCGCTTCACTATACTGTAAGTATCGGAGTCTCTCCCGTTATAGCCGACGATACCTCTTATGTCCTCAAAGAGACGATTCAAAGTTACGTTTCCGAAGTGGACAGCAAGCTCTATCTCGCCAAACAAAATGGGCGCAATCGGGTGGAATAATCCCTTAACGGATCTTCACCAGCACTTTACGCTGACAATCACACTCTCCAAAATAGACCCATTGTTCTTGATACATGGGTTGTGGTGCATACACAACAGGGGCTTGAACATTTTGTACGTACGTAACGCTTTCTCTTTGAGGAGAAGAGAGGGCATACCCGATAACACTTCCGACAACCAAAGGGATAACCCAGTTGTTATGATGCCCTCCCCTTTCATACGACATCCGCTCGTGATGAGAACCACGGTTACCTCCGCGTTCATATCCGCGATCAGCATAAAGCGAGGTTGAAAGAAGTGCAGTTGCACCTAAAGTGATAACGACAAGTTGTAATGGTTTCATTGGAAACTCCTACTTTTTAGATAGTCGTATTATTACCGCTAACCGTGAAGCGATTGTGGAATGGTATAATTACCCAAACAAACGACAGGAGTATTGCGATGAACTATCAATGGTTAGGATTATGGGTCCTTACAGCATCACTGTACGCTTCCCCTCAATGTTACACGCAAGGCTATGGTGACCTCATCACCTCCGCCAACGAAACTTCCATTATCCTCAAAGATGGTACAACTTTTCCATACCATACTGACAAGATTAAAACGTCATGGGATGAAAAAATCAACAATGCTGATTTAGAAATGCAGCTTTCACAAGCCTACGATGCAGGGGGGATTGAAACTCCGCCTCCCTACCTTTTCGATCCGGGACGTTTACGCTATCAGCCTTTTTTCCAAGCTCTCTACGGTAAAGACCAAAAAGCGATTGAAAAGAATCTCGTTCGTATCAACTGGCCGACGCTCAACGGCTCCGTAAAACTTCCCGTAAATCGTGTAGGTGGTGTGGATAAAAAACTGTTAGCCATTGCTCATGAGATAGCAAAACTTCCTAAAAAAGATCGGATTTGGGCTGAGGGCGCAACGACTTATTGTTATCGCGTTATCAAAGACACCGACCGACTCTCCATGCACAGCTTTGGTATTGCCATCGACTTGGCCCCAAATACTACTCAGTACTGGAAAGATGAAGCTCCAAGCGAAACGGCAAAAATCGGTTATAAAAATACCATGCCCCTCTCCATCGTCCGTATCTTCGAAAAACACGGCTTTATCTGGGGCGGACGCTGGTACCACTACGATACGATGCATTTCGAATATCGTCCTGAACTTTTAGCTCCGTCGTGTGCGAGAAAGGGAATATGATTTTTAGCAGCTAGTGCACGTAATCGTTTGGTTACGTCCTTGATGTTTTGCCGCATAAAGCGCTTGGTCAGCTCGCTCAATCGCCATACTCAAAGCATCTTCAGTATTGACACGAGTTATCCCTATACTGCACGTGATGTGTCCTGCTTGATTAAAAATATACGCTTCAACGGCGAGACGAATTTTTTCAGCTGCCAGATAAGCTTGGTCACAATCCGTATGTTGCAATAAGACGACAAACTCTTCCCCTCCCCATCGAGCAAAGACGTCTGCCTCTCGAATCAACCCTGTGACAATCGAGCAAAACGTCTTAAGGACATAATCACCGATATTATGCCCATAGGTGTCATTGACCATTTTGAAATTATCCAAATCCAACATCAAAAGCGACAAGTCAATACCATATCGTTTTGATGTCGCCAACTCTTTGTCGAAAAGCTCTGCGAACATATGCCGATTATTAATCGAGGTAAGAGAGTCTTTGGTTGCCAACGTAGCTAAGTGTTTGTTCTTTTGTTGAAGGATTTGGTTCAGCTCCTCAAATTTATCGTAATGAGTATTTACCAACCGCGACCACTTTAAATACGTTCGAGAGATAAGATCTTGCTGTGTCACGATGCCAATAATAATCGAATCTTCATCGACGACGACAATCCTCTTGTAGTGATGACTTTTAAAAAAATTAAGGGCATCATTGATGGTAGCAGTCGTGGGCATCGTCTGAAGCGGTGAGGACATCACCTCTTTGGCAGTAATACTGGCACATTGGTCGGCATCGATAAATTTTAAAATATCTTTGGAGGTAACAATCCCTACAGGTTGGCTTTTATCTTGGATAATAACACAATCGGAAAGAGCATCTTTCATGTATTCCAGCACATGATCCATATTCGCTGAACAATCAAAACTTTTAAATCCAAATTTCTTATCAAAAATAGTTCCAAGCTGCAAACTGTCCAAAACGACCTGAGGATCGACACTTGCTACAATATCACTGTTGGTAACCAATCCGTAGAGTGAGCCATCCTCATTACAAACGCAAATATGCTCACCTCTCCTATCTGTCATATTAAGCGCACTGACTACATTGCTGTCTTTGCTTAAGTGTGGAAGAGTGTGCAGTTCAATTTGTGAAAGCGGTGTCGAAAAATCGATTTTATTCACTTTCAAACGGATTAAATCCTTCGAAGTAATGATGTGATGAAGCGGACCATTTACGACTACAATACTTCGGTGCGTGTGTTCATGCATCTTTTTAAGAGCATCATTGACGGTATCGTTGATATCGACACAAATAACATCCGTGGAAGCAATCAGTTCAAGGGTGGGGAAAAACATACAATAAACTCCTCTATATGTTTTATTATACCTCCAATGTTTATAAACAATTGCATTCTCCATAGAAACGCGTAATTTTTTGTAACTCTTTTAATTCACCCAACGAGTTTGTGGCTCTTTCGGAAATTCAGTCGATACCGGAACACGGCGAAAACGGACGTGGATCGGTTCTTTCACATCTTCGCGTTTTACACTCAATTCAATCTCACTGTCTATTTCTCCATGCAAGCGGCGGAATGCTTCATTCCCTTTCATGGAACTGACAAGAACGGAATCTATCGCAATGATTTCATCTTGACCTCTCACTCCCGCTGCCGCTGCCTTAGAATCAGGATGTAGGTCCAATATTGTCAAATGCCCTGTCCATCCGTATTCCGGCATAATCAGCCCCTGTACAAATACCGTAGAGACATATGCTCCGATGCCGCCAAGAGCCAAAGGACCGTCAAATACCAATGTAAGATTTCGCTGTGCAATTACGGAGACTTCCTGACATTTATCGGCAGTTTCAAAGGAGAGAGGGAACGGTGACGCATAAAATACTTTAAGCTTTGGACGCTGTATCTGCAAGGTGATGCGCCCCTCTTTTTCTTGTATTATCCCCTCTACACTTCCCCCCTGCTTAGGAACCGTACACTGTTCAATTTGTGTCTCCTTGCTCTCCCATGTACCGCTTAGCGTGTCTGCTTTGCGTTCCAAATGAAAGGCAAGCGCCTCAACGGCCGAGGTCGGAACGCCCATGGCTCCGATACCGGGACCGTAATATTCATCAACATCGCCCGATAAATTTCTCCGGTTTGTTTTAAGTTCGATGCTATTTCCGTCCATACTTATTTGAAACGGTGTCCCGTCCGATTCTACCCATACTCCGGAAAGTTTTTGCTGTTTAACTTGAAACTCTTGGCGAAATTCGATCTTATTGATCATACTTTTCACCGTTCCTACATCAGTTGCATTCGGGGATAGCTTGAGGTATTTACGGAAACTTTCAACAGCCTCTGGATAGCGCAGCGCTTTTTCCTGCACCATACCAAGGTTATAATACACATCTCCCCACTGAGGCGCTATCGCAATAGCTTTTTCAAACTCATCAATCGCAAACTGATAATCAGACGGAGATTTAGCCATCTCTACCGCCGCCAGCCCACGATCAAAAAAGCGTCGTGCCTCATCAGAGACATCCGCACTCCAAAGTGACACCGCCATCGCACTCATCATAACCGTCATCAAAAAAGCGTGTTGAACTGTTTTCATTTTACCTTCCTCATCCATTCTTCCGCATGCTGCGGATTGTTGCTAACATCATTATACATCACCTGCAACTCTAACGCTTCCTTTGTTTGTTTTTCAAGCTCCAACGCCTCTCGCTTCAGTTCGTCATCCGCTCTCTTTTTTGCCTCATCCGATTGCACGTCATTTTTTACCTTTTTGAGGGTTTCAATCCGCCGATCCGTTTCCGCGATTTTTTGACGTGTCTGTACAATCCGAGGGAGCAATATCTCCATCTTTTTGACAATATACGCATACGCCTGAACCTGAGGATCGCTTTCGATAGGGAGTGGAGCTTCCGGAATATTCATGACGATGTTAGGGCACTCACCGCCCGATTCAGCACCTTTGGCCATGGCTGAGTTGTGGGCATATCGGCTCGAAATGCTAAAAGAATCGTCTAAATTTTTGGTGATCGCGACGGTTCCCGCTTCATTGAGCGCTTTGACCCCCCAATACGCACTGCAGCTGAGCTCTTTAAGTGCTTTTTCGGCTTTTTGCGCTGCTTCTGATCGAGGAGGCGAAGATGCAACCGTATCATCAGCGCCTTTCATGAGGGGCGACGTTCCCCCTTTGAGCCCATTGTTTAACTCCCCTGAGTCGATTTTAAATTTTATTTCTGCTTCTTGTTTGGATCGCAATTGCTGTTGTT
>JAGXHZ010000158.1 GCA_024635855.1 Sulfuricurvum sp. | reverse complement strand
GTTTAGACGTGCATTGGAGGGGGAGCTTGCCCGTTCCATTGATTCGCTCTCGCCGGTAGAAAAATCAAGTGTCTCTTTAGCTCTGCCAAAAGAGACGTTGTTTGTTTCTGAAGAGGTTCCTCCGTCTGCATCTGTTATGGTTCAGCTGTACGAAGACCGCAAGCTTACTCCCAAGCAGATTCGTGGGATTAAAAAGCTTGTCGCTGCAGCTGTTCCTAAGCTTAAAACTGAAAATGTTACGCTGATTAATTCTGAAGGTGAAAGCCTAGGTGACAGCGATTCTGATGCAATGATGGGTGAACTTTCCCAAATGCAGCAGCAGTATAAAACCAAAGAAGAGAAAAAGCAAGAAGAAAAAATCATTAATGTTCTTGCTCCCTTTATAGGCGGAAAAGACCGTGTTGTTGCTAAAGTAACGATTGAATATGATTTTTCGGAACAAAGTTCAACGTCTGAAAAATATGACCCTGAAAATGTTGTGCGAAGTGAACAAACTTCAGAAGAAAAACGTGACGGAGCTTCTCCTGTACCCGTAGGCGGCATTCCGGGTGCTGTGAGTAATATTGGCCCAGCCGGTGATCTTAACGGCTCAGGTTTAGGCTCAAGCGGTGAGAAGTATGAAAAGACGACAGGAACCACAAACTTTGAAATTTCCAAAACGGTTTCAACCACTAAAATGGAATTTGCACGCATTAAGCGTATTACGGCGGCAGTGGTTGTAGATGGAAAATATGAAGCCAAAAAAGCAGAGAATGGGGATGCCGGCGATGAAATGGCATACGTTGCACTGGATCAAACACAGCTTGATGCGATAACTTCACTGGCAAAGCAATCCATAGGGATTGATGATGCGCGCGGGGATTTGGTGACCGTACGAAATTTTGAGTTTCAAGCCACTAAAGGAAGCTTTGGCTCTAAAGATGCAGCATCCAAAACATCAGCTTTCTTTACCACCTATATTGAGCCCTTTATACCTGTTCTTAAATACATTTTAGTTGCTATAATCCTTTTTGTCGCCTATAAAAAAGTGATTCTTCCTTTTGCCGATCGAATGCTGGAATTCACCAGAGAAGAAGAAGAGTTTGAAAAGCCTATATTGGAAATTAGTGACGATGAGGATGAAGACCTTGTTGAAAAGGTTCAGCAAATGCGTAAAAAAGTGGAAAATCAGCTGGGGCTTGGCGAGGGCTTCAACGAAGATGAGCTAAAATATGACGTATTACTCGAAAAAATTCGTGAGATAGCGGAAGATCGCCCTGATGAAATTGCTTCATTGATTCAAGCACTTATCAATGAAGAAGCGACGCCAATGCGTAATATGTAGGGAAAGAGGAGTCTAGTATGACATTGAGCCAACCGCAACAGGCACATTTTGATGAAATGGGAATGGCCGAAAAAATAGCATTATTGTTGATTCAGTTGGGCGAAGATTCAACTGCACAAATTTTTGGACGTATGAATATCGAATCCATTACTGAAGTTTCTAAGCATATTGCTAATAATAGCTCCATTGAAAAAAGTATCGGTGCCGCTGTTTTAGAAGAATTCTATGCCATTATTCAGTCCAATCAGTATTTAAATACGGGTGGGTTGGAGTACGCAAAAGAGATTCTCTATAAAGCACTGGGAGCTGATGAGGCTAAAAAAGTGTTGGAACGTTTGAGTAAAACCATGCAAGGTTCTCAAAATTTTGCCTATTTGGCTAAAATTAAACCACAACAATTAGCGGATTTTATTACAACCGAGCATCCTCAAACCATAGCGCTTATTTTGGCGCATATGGACCCTTCCGCCGCTGCAGAAACACTTTATATTTTCAGCCCTGAACTGCGGGGAGAAGTTGTTATTCGTATGGCAAAATTGGGGGATATTTCTCCTGCTATTATTAAGCGCGTGAGTGCGGTTCTTGAATCAAAACTTGAATCTTTGGCAAGCTATAAAGTTGAAGTGGGCGGTCCAAGAGCGGTTGCCGATGTCTTTAACCGCTTGGGTGCAAAAGTATCCAAAGAAACATTGTCTCAGATTGAACAATTGGATCAAGAACTTGCTGCATCCATCAAAGAGATGATGTTTACGTTTGAAGATATTACGAGTCTTGATGTGAATGCGGTTCGAGAAATTCTCAAAGCAGTCGATAAAAATGACCTTATGCTGGCACTTAAAAGCTCTCCGGAAGAGCTCAAAGAGAAGTTTTATTCGTGTATGTCGCAACGAGCAAGAGATACTTTTGTGGAAGAGTTACAGTTCTTGGGTGCAGTGAAAATGAAAGAGGTAGAGACGGCTCAGCGTAAAATCGTTGATGCGGTTCAATCACTTGCAGAGCAGGGAGTATTAGAATTAGGGGCATCTGAAGAGATGATTGACTAAAGACGATGACTGAAGATGTTGTGATTACTAAAGATAATTTATCGGGTCATGCAATAGGGAAATATCAGTTTAAAATTTTGAGTGGATTAAGCGGAAGCAGTGTCCAAAAAGCCTACGAGGAATTAGAGCTTCAGACCCCTTCGCTGCCACAACCGTCTGGGGAAAAGAATCGTGAATCGACATCAGCAAAAGATGCCCTGATTGAATCCTTGTTAAAAAAAGCGGATGATATGAGTTCGAACTTTATCAAAATGCAAATGCGTCTTGAAAGCCTTCAGGAGGAACATGTACAGGGACTTGAAGAGGCAAAAAAAAGCGGGTTTGACGAAGGATTTTCAGCCGGAATAGCGCAAGAGCAGTTGCAAAACTCTCAGCGCAATACGCAGGGTCAAGATCAGTTTTCATTGTCGGTAAAAACATTAGAAGATGCAGCCGCACAGTTTTCTATTTCTCTGGGTGATATCAAAAAAGAGTTGACTCATACGGCGCTTGATATCGCCAAAGAGGTTATTGGGATTGAGACGCAGGAAAACAGTGCTAAAATCGCAGCTAAACTCTCTGAGTCTTTGATTGAAGAGCTTAGCGATGCCGCCAAAATCACCTTGCGCGTGAATCCAAACGACCATGGAATTATTTCTGAAAAAGTGGGATCTCTTAAAAATGTGGAAGTCCTATCCGATCGTGCAATCAGTGCCGGCGGGGTAGTTGCTATCAGTGATTTAGGAAATATTGACTCACAAATAAAAAAACGGTTTGAACGATTGAAAAGATCGTTGCTGCTGGAATCATAATTAGGGTTACAATGGACATTAAAGATTTTACATACGATGAGTTAAAAGCGCTTTCACAAAAAATACGTGATCGAATTTTGGATGTTGTCAGTACCAATGGAGGACATTTGAGTTCTACCTTGGGTGCAACTGAGATAATCGTAGCAATGCACAAAGTATTTGATTCCTCAAAAGATCCTTTTATTTTTGACGTTTCCCATCAAGCGTATGCGCATAAGCTTCTTACGGATCGCTGGGAAGAGTTTACAACCCTGCGCCGTTTCGATGGACTAAGCGGATATACGAAACCTTCTGAGTCCCCTTGTGATTATTTCGTGGCAGGTCATAGCTCAACATCGATTTCTCTGGGTGTGGGAGCAGCTAAAGCAATCGCCCTTAAAAACGAGGAGGAGAGTCGTATCCCAGTAGTGCTGATCGGGGATGGATCGCTTTCTGCGGGGATGGTGTATGAAGCGCTCAACGAGCTGGGTGATCGAAAATATCCGATGGTCATTATTCTCAATGACAATGAGATGAGTATCGCCAAACCAATCGGGGCAATTAGTCGAATGCTCAGTTCCGCGATGGCAAGTCCTTTTTATCAACGGTTTAAAAAGAAAACAGAAGCCTTTGTCGATAATTTTGGTGAAGGTGCCCATTATCTTGCTAAACGATTTGAAGAATCATTCAAACTTATTACTCCGGGGATACTGTTTGAAGAGATGGGGATTGAGTACATAGGTCCCGTCGATGGGCATGATCTTAAATCTCTTGTAGAGATTTTGAGCATGGCAAAAGCAATGGGAAAACCCGTTTTGGTTCATGTGCAGACCATTAAGGGAAAAGGGTATGAGATTGCTGAGGGTAAGCATGAAAAATGGCATGGCGTCTCTCCCTTTGATCTGAAAAGCGGAACAGCTAATGCGAAAAGTTCTGCTAAAAGTGCTACGCAAATTTACGCCGAAGCGCTCATGCATCAAGCTGATCATAATCCAAAAATCGTGGGAGCAACTGCCGCGATGCCAAGCGGTACAGGATTAAGTGCTTTGATGGAAAAATATCCCCAACGATTTTGGGATGTGGCGATTGCGGAACAGCATGCGGTAACCTCCATGGCGGCATTGGCAAAAGAGGGATTTAAACCGTTTTGTACGATCTATTCGACTTTTTTACAGCGTGGATTCGATCAAGTTGTTCACGATGTGTGTTTGATGGATTTGCCGGTTGTTTTTGCATTGGATCGTGCTGGAATCGTAGGAGAGGATGGAGAAACCCATCAAGGAGCATTTGATATTAGCTTCTTGCGTCTTATCCCAAACATGACGTTGTGTGCACCACGGGATGAAAAATCATTTCATCAGATTGTGGCGTATGCAGCCGGATATGATCGACCGTGTGCTATTCGTTATCCTAGAGGGGCATTTTTTGAAGCCAATTTACCTGAGTCTCTTCCTTTTGAGACGGGGAAATCTCAGCTGTTAATCTCCAATGCCTCTGATATATTATTTATCGGATACGGCAACGGTGTTGGACGTGCGGCACAAACGCTCGAATATATGGAAGAAAAACCTTCTTTGCTTGATTTGCGTTTTGTAAAACCCCTTGATACAAAAATGCTGATACGAATGTCTAAAAGTCATAAAAAATGGTATGTCTTTAGTGATTCCTCGCGCATGGGCGGTGTTGGAAGTGCATTGCTCGAATGGTTGTCCGAAGAAAAAATCACAGATGTCCAAGTGGTGAGTTTTGAATACGGGGATGAGTTTATAAAGCACGGTAACACGATACTCGTCGAAGAATCGCTTGGATTACTTCCTCACCAGCTGGCTAAGCGGGTCGTAGCATAATTACACCCGCAATCCGCCCCGTCTGCTGTGCATCAGCGCGATACGAGAAATAGGTATCGCAGTTGCATGAGGTGCAATGGTTAATCACTTCAATATTTTCTTCTTTTACCCCTAACGTTTGCAGCTGCAGTAATAAAATGGTATTAACATCTAAAAAGACTTGTTTAATTTCCCTTCGTATTGCATCCCTATATCCCTTATCTACTGTTTCGCTGACTATGCTTTCATTGACTTCATAACAGCATCCATGTATTGAGGGACCCAGTACGATTTGAACATCATTGATTTGAGTGTCAAATGCTCGTCTCATGGCATGGAGTGTTTTAGGAAGAATCTCGTTGAGTGCTCCCTTTCGCCCTGCATGAACAGCCCCAATAGCATTATGGATCGGATCGTAGATCAAAATAGGGGTGCAATCGGCACTCATCACCATAAGCGGAGTATTAAGGCGATTGGTTATAAGAGCATCACATTGGGGCGGGGTGTCGAAACGGTGTGTATCATCGATAGTTATGACGATATCTGAATGAATTTGGGACATGTGTACTAAAGTGTTTCGATTATAACCCAAATCATTTGCAAGCAAATCGTGATTTTGGAGAACATCAAGGCGCGCATCACCGACATGAAATGCAAGATTCGCGGTACTATAGGGAGCGTGCGACACTCCACCATGCCGAGTCGTAAAACCGGCAGTGACTTTTGGATTCGACAGTAAAATGGATGGGCGTACGATTTGCATAAGCAGAGTATATCGAGAGTCACTTTTAGGTGGGATTAATCAAGTTTCGATTATTCTTGCACTCCACATTTATTGATCGGGGCGTAGCGCAGTTTGGCTAGCGCACTACCTTGGGGTGGTAGAGGTCGCCTGTTCGAGTCAGGTCGCTCCGACCATGTGGAAATCTTCACTCAGCTGTCCTTCCCTCTTTTAAACTTTACCGACTCTCAGTAAGAACATTGTCCATAAGAACAAAAAGTTTTTCACTCGCATTTTCCATCTCTTTAAAGTTTGCAATAATTTCACTGCTGTTATTGAGAATATTATCTTCACCTTTAGCAATAAAAGTTAGATTTTTGTTAGCATTTTGATGGACAACTGCATGAGGTGCTTTTATCAGCTCATAACTCCCTATTTGTCCAAAACGCTCTTTTCCTTCACCGTCATACCATTTTCCAAGACGACATTGGTGTGCATCCATTGGGGTTAGTTTTTGATCACAGACCATAACGCTGTTATATGCGCGAGCTTTGTAAAGAATATGGTCAATTTTTGCCAAAATAATAAACGAGCTGTTTTCCATATTGTGAGATGAGGTCACAATATTGGATGAGCCATCACTAAGCTGAACGAGGGTGTCTTCAAAACTGATAATACTTGAGCTAGAACGCGTTACTACTTCATTCATCTCTTCAGCACTGGTTTGAATTTCGCTCATATTTTGTTGGAGTGAGTTGATCGATACGGAAATTTCTCCGGTTGCTTTATGGGTTCGTTC
>JAGXHZ010000157.1 GCA_024635855.1 Sulfuricurvum sp. | reverse complement strand
GGTGTTCCATTAAAGGCAAGAGTAGAGTATAGCCATCGATTATTTGACCCTCAGAGAGAGTTTCAGGAATAGGGAGGGAGGCATTTTTAATGGCATGTAGAGGGTCAAGGGCTTCGATTCGGAAAATTTGTAAACTCATATCATCACGATCTTTTGGGAGGGCGTTTTGAGAGACGTGGGTAACGATGCTTTTTGCACCCAACCCCTTTTGTATCAGTTCTAAAAAAGCTTCATTGCCAATGAGATTATAAACCCCATCACTGCAAAGGATGAGGGTGTCCCCCACAGCTATGTGTGTGGAGAGAATCGGGACATCAATATTTTCGCAAAGTCCGCATGCTTGCGTGAGTACGTGGGACATATGCTCATCATCCATGGTGTGATCGGTACTTAGTTGCCGTAATTCACCCTCTGCTGATAAAAGATAAATACGTGAATCACCGAGATTGAGGGTGTAGAGGGTTTCTCCTTCGATGACCGTGAGGCAAAGAGTGGTGAGAAGCTCTATTTTTTCGTATTGGGACATTGATTCTTTGAACAAAAGATTATTGATATGACGGGTGAAAACTTCCATCGTTTTGGGAATATCCCAGGCTTTTGGACGAGTTTTAAACTGGTCGATAAAAAATTTAACGCATTGACGCGCCGCACTTCCGCCACGCTTCGCACTTCCGACTCCATCACATAAGACGCTGACAAAGAGGGTATTATCGATGATGGTAAACGCGCAAGCATCATCTCCAACACAATCGGGTTTGGGAAGGATGACTTGCGAAGATTGGAGTTGTAACATTTATATTTTCGCTCCTGAAACTGCGCCCCACGTTGTTCTCCAACGCGTTTTAACCAGACTGATACCGCTCATAGCGATAAGAACCATTACACCGAAGATCAAAAATCCGGCTGTATACCCCTCGAATGCCCCTTGCGACCATCCGAATGTTTTGATAAGAGCCGTACCGCCCAAACCGCCTGCTGCACCGATAAGCCCTGTCATAACGCCGATGTCTTTACCAAAACGCTGCGGAGCGAGCTGAAACACTGAACCGTTTGCCATTCCGAGATTCGCCATGATAAGAAACATCACGACAATTGCTGCCCAAAATGGAAGCTTGATAAAGGCACTGATGAGAGAAAGAACGACAATCATACCAAAAAAGATATAAAGTGATTTGATTCCTCCCATTTTATCGGCAACTGCACCGCCGACCGGACGAAGCATAGCTCCTGCAAAAATACAAAGCGCACCAAAATATCCTGCGATGACTTTAACGTTTTCTTCATTCATTACATCGATGCCAAAGGCACTCATATCGGCTTGGTAAGTGTTCATCAAATAGACTTTCATGTAGTTTGCAAATCCGATAAATCCACCGAAAGAGACTGCATAAAAGAGGTTAAACCACCATGTATCACGATCACGCATGAGTTTCATGTAATCGGCTAATTTTTTAGGATTCGGTTTGTAGACACTTGAGGGTGCGTCTTTTGCCATGAACATATAGGCTACCAATACAATACTTGATAAAATCCCGCCGACCAAGAAGACCGATGCCCATCCCCAAAGCTCTGCAATCTTAGGGGCAAACAAAAAGTCAATAACAACCCCGATATTTCCCGCACCCGCAATCCCAAGAACCGTTCCCTGAAGACGCGGCGGATACCATTGACCCGCTTGCGGGAGTGCTACGGCAAATGATGCACCTGCAAATCCAAGACCCAATGCAACAAGAAGAAGCTGATTATAGGTAATAGAATCCGCACTGATATAGGCCAAAAAGAGTGTGGCAATTACGATGAGCTGAGAAACAAGAGCGGTTTTCTTCGCTCCGAATTTATCGACAAATACGCCTAATACAATACGTAGCAGTGCACCTGAAAGTACCGGAACCGCGAGCAGCGTCGCTTGCTGATCATCACTCATTGTAAACCCACGAAGTGAGAGGCTTTCCCCAATCTCGGTTGCTAGTGGTCCCAACATCGTCCACATCATAAAACTAAAATCAAAATACAAGAAAGCTGCAAACAGTGTTGGCCAGTGCCCCTCTTTTTTTAAATCTCCGAATTTCATGTATCCTCCTAATTGGGATTTTTTTATCTTAAAAGTGTACACCATGACGCAATGCTTTATATTCACTTGATTGTTTAAATTTTAATCACTTTGACTTTGGTTACCCTATTTAAGATGTGAGCAAATATTTTTAATTAAAAAGTATGTTATTATAGTGTTACAGATAGAAATTGTGGGATGAGGAAAATGGAATGATGATTAAACGAGTAGGCGGATTGATTACTCTTGCCATAACATTAAATGCTGAACCATACATTTTAGGCAATGGATTTCATATTGATCCGATGCTCAATATCGGCGGGTATTTTTCCAGTGAGTTTGTATCAAAAAATAATCAAGAATCAGTGACTTTTGATGACATAGCAGTTATGGCATACGGTGATATTAATCCATTTTTTTCGTATTTAGCGGAGCTTGAAGCAATTAATTTTTATCATAGAAATCTTTCAAATGGAGATGAAAGCGGAAGCCAAAAGTTTCATATAGAACGATTTTATGGGGACATTTGGCTCTCCGATGCGTACAATTTTCGTTTTGGCAAGATGATCACGCCAATTGGATACTGGAATACCGAACCTATCAATGTACTGCGTGATACAACCTCCAATCCCCTTTACAGTATGCTTCTCTTCCCTAAATTTTTGACAGGTGTTGATCTTAATGGATATTTACCTGGAGTTGACAATATTCATTATCACCTTTTTGCGCAAAACAATCATGATCTTGATAAAGAATATATCAATATTCCTAATACCCATTTTTATGGATTTTCAGTTGAAAAAGAGTTAACAAATGAATTCAGCTGCGGGGGTAGTGTGGGTGAATATATAACGCTCGTTCATCAGCGTACCCGATTTGTTCAGACAGATGCAAAATATGATGATTCTCAATGGCAGATAATGGGTGAAATGATGTTTGCTAACAATGAATTTACCGATAATGATCAAGCTTTTACTCTCTCAGGATATATGCAGGGAATGTACCGTTACACGCCTGAGCATGCTTTTGTCGGTCGATATGAATATTACAATGATCGTCATAGCAACTATGTCGATAATATTGGAGTTGTAGGATACAGTTATCGCCCTTGGTATCCAGTATCAATTAAGGGTGAATATCAATGGCATTCAGTAAGGGATGAAAACAGCCTTTTATTCTCGTTGTCGGTACTGTTTTGATGAAATTATTAGTCCTTTACCTTGGAGTATTAGTGATGCTATTTGGAGGTGATTACAGTGTTATTATTTCTAAAAAAGTCCCTTTTTCAACGGTGGGTTCTCAAGAAATTCGTGATGTATTTTTACAAAGAAGGCATACGATTAAAGATCAAAAAATTATTCCGATTAACCTCGTAGGGCAAGATGAAGTTCGAAGTGCCTTTGAATCGGCTGTATTAGGTATGGATAGAAATCGTCTCAATGCGTACTGGGTTAAACAGCACTTTGCCGGAGTTAATCCTCCTGTGACACAACCCTCATTTGAATCAATCAAGGCATTTGTCCAAAATGTCGAAGGTTCTATTGGGTATATTCCCTCAAAGATGGTTGATAATAATGTGAAGGTTATTTATGAGTTTTAGACTCAAAGCAATTCTTTTGTTTTTAGGGATCAGTTTGATACCTTATGCGCTAACAATGTTTTTAATGGGTAGTTCATATCGAAGTGAACAGTACAATACGGTCACACAGGAGATGAACACCCAGCTTCAAATGACAACAGAACATATTGATCAGAATCTTGAAGCATTGCAAAAAGATATGGCATTTATTGCAAAATCAGATGTAATGAATGATATCTATACGCAAGATTTGGATCACCGTATCAGCAACGCTCTTTTAGCCAAGAAAAATGATTTAAACATTGAGGGTGATTTTTACGTTATTGACCAAAAAGAGAGAGTTATAGCATCCAGTGATTTTACTTCTATTGGAAAAATAATTATGAAATCACCCTTTTATACTACTTTGATTATCTCTAATTTTACCCAGCAACCCATCGGTAAAATAATCGTTACGTATTCTCTTGAAAATTTGAAGCCTTTTTTTTCTAATACAGCCAAACGACACTTTTATGTTCAACATCATGATGGTAAAATTGATTTGCGTCCGAGTATATTTGAAGAGTCGCTTCAAGTCTCCCGTCCTTTAACAATGAAACCTGAATTGACGATTGTTCTTGAAGAAGAGAAAGCATTTGCATATCGGTTGTTATATAAATATGAAAAATGGTTTATATTGCTTTTGATTACCGGTGCAATTTTTATTGCAACTGCGGCGTATTATGTTGCAACAGCGCTTATTCGTCCTGTTATTACTCTCGCGGATGTTGCGAAAAAAGTAACGAAAACGCAAGATTATACACAGCAGGTAAAAATTGACCGCGATGATGAGATAGGAGAACTCTCAGATGCATTTAATACGATGATTGGCAGTATGGATACGGCGCTTGAAGAGATTACGACACTCAATAAAGAGATCGAAGATACTCAGCGTGAAGTTGTCTTTACTATGGGTTCTATCGGAGAGAGTCGTTCCAAAGAGACGGGTAATCATGTAAGAAGAGTTGCTGAATATTCCAAACTCCTTGCACTGTATTCTGGTCTTAATGAGAATGAAGCTGAAATGCTCAGGCAAGCTTCACCCATGCATGATATAGGAAAAGTAGCTATTCCTGATGCCGTTTTAAATAAACCGGGTCGTTTTGATGAAGAAGAACGTCGTATTATGGATACACATGCAGTACTTGGATACGAGATGCTTAAACATTCGCAGCGAGAGTTGCTTTTGACGGCAGCAACCGTTGCGTATGAACACCATGAAAAATGGGATGGTAGCGGATATCCCAGAGGTTTGAGTGGTGAAGCTATCCACATTTATGGCCGTATTACCGCATTGGCAGATGTTTTCGATGCATTGGGGAGTGATCGTGTTTATAAAAAAGCGTGGGATGATGAACGTATTTTTTCTCTTTTTAGAGAAGAAAGAGCAAAACATTTTGACCCGTCTCTTATCGACATTTTCTTTGATCATTTAGATGAGTTTTTAACGATTCGTGAACATTTAAGGGATACAATAGAAAAGTAAGATCAAAAGGGAGTAAGCTATGTTTGCTGAATTCAAAAAATTTTTAATTGGTGGCAATGTCATCGACATGGCGGTAGGGTTTATTTTTGGTGCTGCGTTTGCGACTGTTGTTAAATCATTGGTGACAAATATCATTATGCCACCCGTTGGTTTGCTTATGGGCGGAGCCGATTTTTCGTCGTTATTTATCGCTTTGGACGGTAAAGAATATGTTTCTTTAACCGCTTTGGATGCAGCAGGTGCTCCGGCAATCAAGCTTGGATTGTTTGTTAATGACGTTATTTCGTTTACGATTTTAGGGTTTGTGATGTTTATGATGGTGAAAGCCTATAATAAACTCAAAGCGCAAGAGCCAGAAGCTGCACCCGTTGCACCTACGACTAAAGTATGTCCTGAATGTGCAATGGAAATTCCATTGGCAGCACACGTGTGTCCACATTGCCGAAGTGCGCAATACGTTTAAATTGTATATCGGGATAAATTTAATGCCCCGCTCTAAATGCTTCAAACGCTTTGGCAGGAAGCGGTTTGGAGTAAAAATATCCTTGTATTTCATCACATCCTTCTTCTTGAAGGTATTCGAGCTGCCCAATCGTTTCAACCCCCTCTGCAATTGTTTGCAAGCCTAAACGTTTTGCCATACTTATAATCGCGCTGACGATTGCTTTATCCTCTTTATCGATGTTGATGTCTCGAATAAAAGATTGATCGATCTTGAGCTTATAGATTTTGAACTTCTTGAGGTAGCTTAAGCTTGAATACCCTGTCCCAAAGTCATCTATGGACATGCGCACCCCAAGATCGTGTAAATCGTTCATTATATTGATGGCTTTTTGCGGATCATGCATGGCTACACTCTCGGTAAGTTCGAGTTCTAAATATTGAGGCGGTAATCCGGTCTCTTCGATTATCGTGGAGATTGTAGTTAGCAGGGATAAATGTCGAAATTGTACGGCTGATAGATTGACGGCAATAATAATTGGTTTATTCCCTTGCTCCATCCACGTTTTTGCTTGAGATATGGCGGTACTTAAAACCCATTCTCCGATTTGCAATATGAGACCGTTCTCTTCTAAAATAGGGATGAATTCCACAGGTGATATGTTTCCGTACTCTGGGTGATGCCAGCGTAAAAGTGCTTCTGCTCCAATAATTTCACCATTTTTAGCAGAAATTTGAGGTTGATAGTGGAGCTGAAATTGATTTTTCTCCAGTGCATGACGCAAAGCATTATTCAATTCAAGATTTCGAGCTGAATGTTCTTGCATCTCTTTGGTAAAGAAACTGTAGCCGTTGCGTCCTTCTTGTTTGGCACAATACATCGCGGTATCGGCATTTTTGTAGAGAGTTTCGAAATCTGTTCCGTCATTAGGGTACAAAGCAATTCCAATAGAAGCACTGATGCTAAGTTCATGGTGATCGATTTGGAAAGGTGTGCTAAAGGCGCTTAAGAGTTTTTGAGCCACTTTGGCAGCTCCGTTTATCTGTATATTTGGGAGAAGGATGATGAACTCGTCACCTCCCAAGCGTGCTACGGTGTCTTCTTCACGTAATAACGATTGCAGACGCTCAGAAGACTGAATCAGCAGGCTGTCGCCAACGCTGTGACCTAAGGTATCGTTGATCTCTTTGAATCGGTCAAGGTCGAGAAACATAACCGTAATTTCTTTATTATTACGTTTTGCCAAACTCAATAAGTTTTTGATTTGAAGGTTCAGCTGTGTACGATTGGGTAATCCGGTAAGAGAATCAAAATTTGCCAGATAACGTATTTGTTCTTCATTTTGTTTACGTTGGGTCGTATCTCTTGTGATGCCTAACAGCATCGTTACATTTCCCTCGCCATCACGCAAAGGCGTTGCATGCGTTTCAAGCCAACGATGTGTCCCTTTGATTCCCTGAATCTCAAACTCCAATATGGCATTTTCTCCATTCATCACACGTTTATGCAATACGATAAAGGGAGCTCTCCATTCAGGAAGTATGTAGTGCATCAAATTGTATTTTTGCGCCTTTTCGAGGGTATCAACCTCTAACATTTTTAATCCGGCAGGATTTATTTCTACAAGCTTACCTTTTACATCCACTAATTTGACACATTCGGGTTCATTTTCAATGATCGTAGATAAATGTTTTTGACTTTTTTGTAAAGCCTCTTCCATATCTTTTCGAACAGTATCATGCTTGAAACTCTCTAGTGCAAAGCTGATATCCATTGCCATCTCTTCGAGCAATCTTTTGGCTGCTTCATCAAAGGCTTCTATATTTTGCGCATAGAGAGTAAATATTCCCACCGTATTTTTGTCGCGGTAAAGTAGAAATTCGGTACTGTAATCGGTACTTTCTCCATAAAATGCGACCAATTCCATTTGCTGATTTTGTTCATTTTGCATGGAAATCGATGCCATTTTCATACCACCGAAATTGACGGCATCACGACAAATGATGGGGAATAGCTCTTCTTCATTTTTACATCGGACGATGGCTTGATTGCATTGACTTAATGCGGCATAGAGCCGTTTGAGCCGTTCATTTTTAGTGATGAGATCTTTTAGTGTTGATTGTGTTTCGCCAAGCCATCCTAAAACGCTGTTTTCTTGACCTGAATTCACAATAATTGGAAGCGAAAAATCCCCATGTCCTATACGTGAAATATGCGAGTGTAAATCATCGACGGAGCTGCCGAGTATTGTATTGAGTGTTTTATAGAGACGAAAAAGCATAAAGAAAAAAGAGACGCCGATTAAAATAAAGAGTATTCGGAAATAGTAGGCAATGGTTTCGGCTGTGTAAACTGCATCATTTATCCGTTTTTTCATCATGACATAAGATTCATCAATAGGATGCATAATAGAAGCTTTTGCTTGATGGTAAGGTGCATCATGCAAAAGTTCGAGCGCTTTTTGTTTTTTAAGAGCTATCTGGGATTGGGAGCCTTTGGATTCTATCAGCTTCATTGCGATAAATTCGGTTTTGGTGAGTGTATCGGAATTATTTTTGGCTTCGGATAGTTTGGCAAATTCGTGTTTTGTAAATCCTGCTTGACGCATTCTATCGATTAAAGGAACGGATTGATTGCTAAGAGGACGCGGACGTTTATCATCCAGTCCAACTAAATCCCAATAAATATTTTGATAGTCAATCGGGCGAGCTTTTAATCCATTACGAATATCGAGAATTTCTTGATAATGCTCTTTGTAAAGTGGATTTCCGGTGGCTATGTAAGTTCGAACCATTCGTGTTAAATCATCCGAAGATTGGCGTAATTCATCCGCGAGTAAAAAAGAGTTCAGCCATATTTCATTCACACGATCAATTTCTTTTTCAGAATAAACATAAATATTAAATGAGATTAAAAGCAGTATTAGGACGAAAATTGTTTGCGAGAGATTTTGTATGAATGGAAAAGAAGATTTTTTTAAAAGCATTAGACTTCCTAATATAGGATAAATTATGACTCGATATTATTATATTTTCAAGGAAATCCAACTGACGTTTTCTGCCCTTGGAATTTAGGCTGTAGCGTTTAGAATATTTCCGCCAAGCGCAGTGATTTTTTCATCAATTTTAGCCAACGCTTTATCGAGTGTTTCGTAGGAAATATCAGGAAGTTTTCCACCCCATATTTTTTCGGCTTCATTAAATCCGCGAACGATTCCCTCTCGACCTGCTTTGAGTCTATCGATATCATCGCCGCCGCCGCTGAGGATAAAATCGGCAAGACGATTGGACGTTTGGGAGACTCCGAAAAATCCCTCTTCGCTGACCAATGCTTTGGCTTCATCAGGATTCATATCCGCTATGGGTTTACCGGTATATCCGATGGCGGTAAAATCAATGGATTTTAAAATATCTTTAACTTTATTGATATCAAAAGAGGCACTTTGCGCTTCTAAATTACCGGAGGAGTAATTTTCAACGCTTTGGGTGTATTCAATAAGATAAGCTTGAGAGAGAGTTTTCCCTGAAATCTCACCGCTTTTTATTTTCTCTTTAAAGTCGGCAGACTCTTTTTCATTTTGTCCGAGAGTATTTGCTATGTATGGATTAACTGAACTTGTTGCTGCATTGATTTGCATAATGGTTCCTTTATTAAATCGTATACCACTATATCGTCCAAATCACTCATGTCTTAAAGCATCGATCGGATTAAGACGGGCTGCCTTGCGCGCCGGAAAATATCCAAAAACGATCCCGACGATTGTCGAAAATAAAAAAGCGATAACAACAATCGAGGTATTAAAAACAAAAGGGAGTTCAAAAAAGAGGTTGATTGCCACACCCACACTGACTCCCAGCATCATACCGATAATTCCTCCCAGCGAAGAGAGGACGACTGCTTCGACCAAAAATTGAAGCAGTACTTCACGCTCCAATGCACCGATAGCCAGACGAATACCGATTTCCCGTGTTCGTTCGGTGACGGAGACGAGCATGATGTTCATGATTCCGATTCCTCCGACAAGCAAACTGATGGCTGCGACGGCACCTAGTAAGATGGTTAGCATTTTGGTTGTGGAAGAGAGGGTTTGGACGACTTCACGCAAGTCTCTGACATTGAAGTCATCTTCATCTCCCATACGTATATGACGGCGTTCGCGCATGAGGGACGTAACACTGTTTTTGATCGTTTCTACTGTGGAAGCATTTTTTGCAGAAAGCATGATGGTTGAAATATCCTGATTGCCGCTTATACGACGCTGGAACATTCGAATCGGAACGACGATCAGATCGTCCTGATCCATTCCGAACATGGAAGCGCCTTTAGGATGAAGCAGTCCGACGACCTGACACGAAAAGTTTCCCAAACGAATCGATGCATCAAGCGGATTTTGGTCACCGAAAAGTTCTTTGCGGATGGTTTCTCCGATGATGCAGACAGCTTTTCCCCCTTGAAGTTCGGCAGAAGTAAAGTTTCGTCCCGATTCAAAAGTCCAATCTTTGACCGTAAAGTAATCGTTATTGCTTCCATCGATCGATGTGGAGTAGTTCTGATTGCCATAGACCACTTGCATCCCTTTGGATGAGACGGGAGCTACCCCTTTGAGACTTCCGATTTCGCGTGAAATGGCAGTAATATCCTCTTGGGTAAAACGTTTGGCTGTAGCATCGCCGCCACCTGGACCGTGACGCTCTTGTCCGGGGCGGATGATGAGCATATTGCTGCCGAGTTTGGAGATACTGTTGGTGACGTATGCGGTTGTGGCATCGCCTAGCATTACCATGGCAATGACCGACGCTACCCCGATGACAATCCCCAACGTCGTCAGGACGGAACGCATCACACTGCGACGGATTTCACGAATAGCCAGAATAAGGGCATTCCAAATCATGGGGTGTCCTTCGATTCAGTGGTATCGATGATTCCGTCACGAAAATGGATAGTCCTTGTTGCATAGGCCGCCATATCGCTTTCGTGAGTGACCATAATGACGGTGATGCCATGATCTCGGTTGAAAGAACGAAGCAGCTCCATCACTTCAATACTTTTGGCGGTATCGAGATTTCCGGTTGGCTCATCGGCGAGTAATACCAAAGGATTGGTGACAATAGCACGCGCAATAGCCACGCGCTGCTGCTGTCCTCCTGATAGTTCGCCAGGGGTATGATGGGCAACATTTTCAAGTCCGACGCTGTGAAGCGCTTTCATTGCCATATCTTGGCGCTCATGCGCGGGAACACCCCGATAGAGAAGGGGAAGTTCGACATTTTCTACGGCGGATGTTTTGCCTAAAAGATTAAACCCTTGGAAAATGAAACCGATGTAATTACGCCGTAGTAATGCTCTTTGATCACGGCTGAGCATTCCGACATCGATCCCTTCAAAGAGATATTGTCCTTCTGTTGGGGTATCAAGACAGCCGATAATGTTCATAGCGGTCGATTTTCCCGATCCGCTGGGTCCCATGATCGCGACGAACTCTCCTTGATGGATGGTCAAATTAACGCCGCGAAGTGCGTAAGCGGTGGCATCACCTGAACCGTAATATTTTTTGGTTCCTTTGAGTTCGATAACAGGCAAATTGGTCATAGTTCTTCTTCAATGCCGATGATAATGCGATCACCGATTTTTAATGATGAACCCTGCACAATACTGCTAATGCCGTCTGATCGTCCGATAGTGACTTTTATTTTGGTCGGAGTTTTATTTTTTAATATCCAGACATATTTTCCTTTGTCGTCTTGATCGCTAGCATGCTTTTTCTTATCCGCTTTATCCGAAAGAGGCGGGGTAAAGCGTAATGCTGCATTGGGGATAACAGGGACACTTTTAAATGTGCCGGTAATAATAGAGGCATTAGCGGTCATCCCCGGACGTAAAAGGAGATTACTGTTATGCACTTCTACCACCGCTTCATACGTGACAACGCCATTTACGATAGCCGAATTCATACGCAGTTGGGTGATTTTTCCTTCGAATTGTCGGGTTGGGTACGC
>JAGXHZ010000021.1 GCA_024635855.1 Sulfuricurvum sp. | reverse complement strand
GTCCAAGCCCATCATGGCGCCTAAAAGTCGGAAAGGTGACGTAATTGCTTTGGTTAAAAGGTTACCGATTACCTGCCATACTACTTTTCCATATTTAAAATCAGGGTTATTCACATCCCCCTCGATCGGAAGATCAATGTCTATCGTCCCATCGCTGTCTTCGAGCAATGCCACAACAAGTCCCATGGACCATGGCGAGCCTCCCGCTTTTTCTTCACCCAGTTCTATTTTCTTAATCACAATTTGATTTTTAGCGTTGAGTTTTCCCTGATTGATTTTGTACCCAAGATTCAAAAAGAGTTTTCCATCTGCGATTTTATAGCCTAAAAATTGGAGGGAATAGGGGGTGTATTGTTTGAGCTCCAAATTTTCAAATACGACTTTCATGTCCGTAAATGCTTTAGGATCTTTGGTGTTGAGCTGACCGTTGATTTTAGTCAATCCATACTGATCGACTCCCCCCCGTAATTTCACAAAGGTTGTCACATCTTTCGTCGTAGAAATACCCAGCACCTCTCCGCCCAAATCATGGGTATACGTTTTAAACGGCAATGGAAGAGAAAAGTCACTAAACGTCGCACTGCTGTTGAGCAATGAAAGCTTAACCACGTCGATTCCAAATGGATTTCCCGAAGAAGCTCGCACATTACTCTTGCCTTTTTTGGCTTTTCCAAGAGTTGAAAAATTGAGTATTTTATTCTGATCGATCAAAACGTTTGCGTATAACCCATCCACAGAAATATGGTTGATTTTAAGACGATTATCCGGATATGCATAGACAAACGGAGTCACACCAATACGATTCCACCCCAACAAAACAGAGGCATCACGGCGATCCTCAACGACCCAATCCTCTAGTGCAAGCTTCCCGTCTATCAACACTCTCTGAGGTGTATACGAATACGTTCCCCGAAGCCCAAGATCCCCTCGACGCAACTGCGCATAGGTACTAGGCTCGATGTATGGATCAATAAGAGGAAGTAAAAAATGGCTTAACTCAAAACTTCCCTTGCTTTGCAGTGTTTCCAATCGAAGCTGTGAATTCGTTTTTAACGTTGTTTTTTTGTTAATCCGACTTGAGCTTTCAATGCTCATGTTCTCACGAGGATTGCTCGAAATATTTTTCACCCCGACATGTACCTCATCAAGATTAATCTTGACCGAACGAGAGGGGACTTCATCCACAAATCTTACAGAGCCATGGTTCAATGCAGCATCATTCACGCGATAGCTCCACGGTGTAGCTGATTCTTGCGATTTTTTCTCTTTGACATTTGAGACATAGAGCAGTTGTTTCAAATCTATCGAGCTGTCTTTCAGCCGTTTCAACGATACACTCAAATCACCGATTTCTACTTTTTCGACAAGCGCACTTTTAATCTCGCGCTCTAACTCTATCCCCGTAATCGCTGCACTCTCAAATCCTCCTATTTGCACGGCATCAGCGTTGCGATACACTCCCATTTTTCCTGTTTTCAGCTGAGCATTAAGTATTTTTTTGGGATCGCTGCTCACCCTTTGAGCATTCAAAGATATCCCATCCAGTGTTGCCGAATAAGGAACTTTTGGTCCATTATCCGTCCATTTTACTGCCATATTTTCCAGTGCAATATCCTCTATCGCAACACTCCACGGAATTTTAGTTTCGTTCTCATCTTCGGGAAACGCCTTATTGATCTGATCCATGTAGTCCAGCCAATCAATCACCCCCTCACGTGATCTCGAAGCACTTAGCGCTAAACCCTCAAGCTTCAGCGAATGCGCTTCAAATACTTTGCGCATCGGCCAGATCGTCGCATCCGAAAGCTTCACACTCCCAACATCCAATAATTTTTCCTGCGCACCCTTGGGGATAATTCGAAGCGACTTCAATCCCATTTGAACGTTAAAAAGCTTGGTTGCGTTTATCTCTTGCGTATTCAACGTATAATTTAACGAAAGAGATGCCGTCCCATCCGCTACTTCAATGGGGAGCTTTTCTTTAAAATAGCGCCATGGCGTGTAAAGCTTGCCGGAGTTGAATGCCACGCTTCCCTCAAGTTTAAACGGGTTCATCGCCCCTATTTTTCCCCGTACATCTACAAATCCGCCATCGTTAATCGTTGCGTACAAACGCCCAGTTCCCTTGGAACCCGAACTCTCTTGTAAATTGATATTTTCCACGTGAAACCCAATATTCTCAACACTCTGATGATAATCTCTTCCCTCGCTTGCATCATAGTAATCAAGATTTCCATGTTTGAGCGTAAACGCATTGAGCAAAAGAGCCAAAGGTTCTGAATTCTCACTGGTTTCATTTTTATCTTCACCCAACAACCACGCAAAATTCATCTCACCCTTGGTATCTTTGGAGAGAGAAATCTGCGGTGTATCGATGGTTATGCTATCAACAACCAATCCCCCCCTCCAAAGATAATCGAGAGGATTGACATTAATGGAAAATCGCTTAACGGCTACAAAATCACTATTCTTTGGGGTTTTAAACGAAAAATTTTGAAGAGACAATCTAAAAGTAAAGGGATTAAAAGATGCTGACCCAACCGCTAATTTTCCACCGCCTGTTGCTTGCATCACTTTATCAGGAAGAATGTTTTTGATGGCATAAGGAACGCCGAAAAATCCAATAATGGTATAAAAACTTACAGCCGCTAAAATTATGTAAATAAAAAATCGTTTTTTCATAAAGTATCCTTTTATAAATAGTGCTAAATTTTATCACACTTAAATCTTTTTTGAGGCACTTAAAGGCATAATGAGCAATTAATATCTCGCCACTGGATTGCCAATGAAACGCAAAAAAATCTACAACCCATCTTCAAACGAGCATGTGAACGATCGGCGGATTTTTGGCGGCAATCCAACGGGAATCTTTGAGCTTAACAACATCAAATATCAATGGGCATATAACCTTTGGGAGATGATGCTCAACAACACATGGTTCCCAAAAGAAGTCGATATGACCCGTGATGCGGTGGACTACAAGTACCTCACAGAGATGGAAAAAACGGCGTACGACAAAGCGCTTTCTCAGCTCATTTTCATGGACAGCTTGCAAACCAATAATCTTATGGACAATGTCAATCCGTATGTCACAGCACCCGAAATCAATCTGATTTTAGTCCGTCAAAGTTTTGAAGAGGCATTGCATTCTCAAAGCTATGCGGTTATGGTCGATTCCATCAGTCAAAACTCTGAAGAGATCTATGATTTGTGGCGCAGAGACATGATGCTCAAGACCAAAAACGATTCGATTGCAGCTCGCTATGAAGAGCTTGCGGATGATCCCAGTGAAGGGGCATTTGTCAAAGCGTGTTTTGCAAATCAGATTTTAGAGGGGATCTATTTTTACAGCGGGTTTACCTACATCTATACTTTGGCACGCTCAGGGAAAATGTTAGGTTCTGCACAAATGATCCGTTTTATCCAACGCGATGAAGTAACTCACCTCGTCTTGTTCCAAAACATCATCAACACACTGCGTCGTGAGCGCCCCGATTTGTTTACCGAAGCCCTCATCGAAGAAGTATACGATATGTTCCGTAAAGCAGTAGAGCTAGAGACTGCATGGGGACAATACATCACCCAAGGGCAAATCTTGGGTCTTACCAATGAAATCGTTGCCCAATACATCCAGTTCCTCGCCGATGAACGATTGCACGCTGTTGGACTCAAAAAACTTTACAATGTTGCCAATCCGATCAAATGGGTCGATGATTTCTCGAAGTTTAATGACCAGAAAACCAACTTTTTTGAGGGAACCGTAACCAACTACTCCAAAGGAAGCCTTAGCTTTGATGATTTCTAAGCCCATTGTTTCGCTTTGTCTCTCAACCGAAGAGAATTTTGAAAACAATCTGACAAAACTTATCCTCGTCATCGTCCAATCGCCTGACGATGCAATCATCGTAGCTCCCGAAGTAGTCTTAAGCGGATTTGCCTATGACAGATTCGAAGAAGCCGCAGCTTTTACCCCCTATGCGCTGGATAAACTCATGGGATTTATCGGCAATCGGCTCCTTATTTTTACCGCCATTACCAAACTGGGGGAAGAATTTTACAATATCGCCTACGCGCTTCACGCAGGAAAAGTTATCCATGCCCAGTCCAAAGCCAAGCTTTTTCCTTTAAGCGGTGAAGTTGAGCACTTCAAGGCAGGTGACGAGACAAAAATTCTTCCGTTTGAATTCAAAGGGATAAAAATTGGGATTTTAATCTGTTTTGAGCTTCGGTTTAAATCCCTTTGGCAGCAGCTTGAAGGGTGCGATCTCATTGCTCTTCCCGCACAATGGGGAAAAATTCGTACCGAGCATTTCATCACCCTCACCAACGCCCTTGCCGTAATGAACCAATGTTATGTCGTAGCTTCAGATGCTGATAATGTTGACACCAGCGGTATGAGCGGTATTATCAACCCTTTTGGACATGAATTACGAAACAATTCAGCTCCATCACTCTCCTCAACCTACGAACAACGTACTGTGACCGCTATGCGTCGCTATTTGGATATAGGAATTACCGCATGATCGATAAAGTCACCATCATAAAAACCACCCGTATGGCGGAAGAAATTTCCAAAAAATATCCGCTAAACCCAACGGTCAAAAACGCCATCATTCACACCAATCGTGAAATGTTTGTCCCGCTTGCTATGCGCCACAACGCCTATCGTCTCGACGCTCTTCCCATCGGCGCGCAACAGTTCATCTCTTCACCTCTTACTGTGGCAAAAATGTCTCAGTACTTAAGTCCGGAAGGCTGTGATAATGTTTTGGAGATCGGGTGCGGCAGCGGCTATCAAGCAGCCGTATTGTCCCATCTTTTTCGTCGTGTCTTTACCATCGAGCGAATCGAATCCCTTCTTTTAGAAGCAAAAGATCGCTTTCGCCATCTGAAATTGGGGAATATTCACACCCGTACCGATGATGGTCAAAACGGCTGGGAACAATACGCTCCGTTTGACCGTATCCTCTTCTCAGCATCCGCACGCTCGATCCCAAAAAAGCTTTTCGATCAATTGCGAGAGGGCGGTATATTGATAGCCCCTATGGAAAAAGGTCGTGAACAAGTCATTACCCGTTTTACAAAGCAAGGGGGTAAAATCATGGAAGACTCTCTGGAAGTATGCGATTTTGTCCCTATACTCGATGGTGTCGTACGATGAGCCTTCCCGAAGCCTTTGTCGAGCGGCTGGAAAAGATTGTTCCACGTGAACAATTTGAGACCATTATTTCTACTTTTGATGCCCCAAAACAAGTCACCTTTCGCGTCAACACACTCAAATCAACGCCAAAAGAACTCGAAGCCGAGCTCGAAGCCGCAAAAATTCCCTATGAGAGAGTAGGGTGGGAAACGAAGTTTATGGAAGGGGTCTATCGCATTGCCCCCGAAGACAAACTCCGCCTCACCTCATCGGACGCATTTTATGGAGGACGGCTCTATATCCAAAATCTAGCCTCCATGATAGCACCCTGGATTTTAGCCCCAAAACCTGAAGAGACTGTCCTCGATTTAGCTGCCGCTCCCGGTGGGAAAACACTGATGTTAGCCGGAATGATGGAAAACACAGGATGGCTCTCTGCCGTAGAGCTCTCACGAGAACGTTTTTTTCGTCTCCGAGATAATCTCTCCTCCCAAGGAGTCACCAACGCCCATACCTATATGACCGATGGTCGAAGCGTAGGTAAAAAATGTCCCGAGATGTTTGACCGCATACTGCTTGATGCACCGTGTTCCTCCGAAGCACGCTTCAAAACGCACGAACCAAAGTCCATGTCATTTTGGACCATCCACAAAGTCAAAGAGACCTCCAAGCTTCAACGCCGATTGCTCCTCTCTGCCTTCGATGCTCTCAAACCGGGAGGAAAACTCCTCTATTGCACCTGTTCATTCTCCCCCGAAGAGAACGAAAGCCCTCTTCAGCACCTCTTAGAGCGTCATGGAGAGCATTTAAAGACGATACCCCTAACTTTGCCCTTCAATAACATACAAAAGCCCTTAGAGCGCTGGGGAAAAGAAGTATTTGACGAGAGGATTCAAAACGGAGTGAGGATTTTACCCACCGATACGATTGATGGATTCTTTTTGTGTTTGTTGGAGAAAAACTAATTACGCGCTAAACGGCAACTCTTCATACCCCAGTGAAGCACCGATAATATACAACGCTGCTTCATTCACACGTCCGTTATATCGTCCGATTCCTAAAGCACAAGCGTTAGCACTTATTTCAACCGTTATCCCCTCAGACATATTGAGCGAGGCTAATACATTGTCGCTGGCAAGCTTCGCATCACTCACACCGTCCATACGAAATACAATATCAATCCAATCATACCCACGAGCAATATCTTGAACGCTAAAACGAATTTCGATGGAAGTAGGGGAGAGGGGAGTAATGGAGCGTATTTCACCGTGTTTTGCATTGTCCAAACGTGCTAACAAAGAAGTTAGCGTTTGGGTACTTAGGGGCTTTACTGGCACCCGTCACACTCTATAGATCGATCGGCTGTATCTTCTTTAGCTTCAGGAGACTGTGATCGTAGATAGTATGTCGATTTGAGACCCAATTTCCATGCGAGCATATAAATATCGTTGAGATATTTACCGCTTGCCTTGTCCAACGTGATAAAGATATTGAGACTTTGCCCTTGGTCGATCCATTTTTGGCGAATAGCTGCTGCTTTGATCAAGATCGTTTGATCCAAATCGTAGGCAGGAGTATAGTAGCCCCATGTATCCGGAGAGAGTTTTGGAGCAACGACAGGAATCAGCCCTGAAAGGTTTTCTTCAAACCATTTGCGCTTATAGACAGGCTCGATGGTTTGGGTTGTTCCCGTGAGGATTGAAATCGAACTCGTTGGAGCGATAGCCATCAGATAACCGTTACGCATACCTTGCTTTTTAATGGTTTCACGTAGAACATTCCAGTCGTAGCTAGAGGCAAACAATCCGCCACGATCTACGAGGTTACGAACTTCTGCCGTTGCATGATCCATCGGCAAAATACCACGGCTCCATTTTGAACCCTGATACTCCGCATACGACCCTTTTTCAACCGCCAAATCGGATGACGCTTTAATCGCGTTATAACTGACCGCTTCCATTATTTCATCAATCTTATCAAAATGTTCTTGTGTGCCCCACATGATTTTATTCTCTGCAAGCATCTGCGCTTCGCCCATAACACCCAAACCGATTGCACGGCTTTTCATGTTCGTGCGTTTGACTTTTTCTAACGGATAGAAGTTAAGATCAATAACATTATCCAACGCGCGAATAGCGATAGGGACGATACGGTCAATCTCTTCTTTGGTGTTAATGCGTGAGAGGTTGACGGAGGCTAGGTTACACACCGCCGTCGCACCATCGACTTTCTCTTTTTCCACGATGTAGATAGGTCGTCCGCCCAACGAATCAAGTGCGGTAACTTTGTTAGCAGGTTTTTCGATACCGCTGTCCACTTTTACTAACTCATCTTCTTCGAACGTTACAAATGTCCCATCTTCAAATTTGATTTTGATGAGATAATGGTTAGGCTGTGTGTTTTGGAAAATCTCTGTACACAGGTTTGAACTGCGGATAATCCCGTAATGGTCATTTGGGTTAGCGCGGTTAGCACTGTCTTTAAAACACAAGAACGGGCTGCCTGATTCGAAATAACTTGTGAGGATTTTTTTCCACAAGTCTTTGGCTTTCGTATGCTCTTTAATCACGCTCGCATCTTGCTCAAGCTCTATATAACGCTTTTCAAACGCATCACCGTAAAGCTCACTCAAATCTTTTACATCGTACGGATCAAACATCGTCCAGATACCGTCTTCGACAACACGTTTCATAAACATATCATTGATCCACAAAGCAGGGAATAAATCATGCGCACGTCGGCGCTCTTCACCGGAGTTTTTCTTGATGTCGAGGAAATCTTTGACATCCATGTGCCACGGCTCTAAATAAACCGCTATAGCTCCCTTACGGGTTCCCAGCTGATCAACCGCGATCGCGATGTCATTGGTGATTTTCAAAAACGGTACGGTTCCGCCCGCAGCATTTTTATGCCCGTCAATGAAAGAACCCATTGCACGAACTCGCGTCCAATCCCAACCAATTCCTCCACCGAATTTTGAAAGAAGTGCCATCTCTTTATATCCGTCAAAAATACCTTCGATATTATCAGGACTTGAACCAATATAACATGAGCTAAGCTGATGGCGTGTTGTACGAGCATTGGAAAGAGT
>JAGXHZ010000156.1 GCA_024635855.1 Sulfuricurvum sp. | reverse complement strand
TCGTCGGCAGCGTCAGATGTGTATAAGAGACAGATTTAGATCCCACAGCATCGATTCACCCTCAATACCGCGTAAAGAAATGAGAATCGTATTGGGAGTTTTACGTGCGCGGTCACCCACGACGATTGTATCGGGAAGTTGTGAAATCGCATCTTCGAGACGGTCACGCAATGCTCGTACATCACTGTTCATCTTGTCCAAGTGACCGACTGATTGCTTCATCGCCAATCCCATTCCGATCATATAAGCGACATTGAGTGTACCTGCACGATAACCTCCCATTTGTTCACCGCCATGCAACAGATTCGGAAGCTCTTTCCCCTTTTTTACATAGAGTCCGCCGATTCCTTTTGGACCGTGGAATTTGTGTGCGGAAAAGGTGAGATAATCAATCGGTGTTTTGGTGAGATCAACAGAAACTTTTCCGATTGCCTGCACCGCATCGGTGTGAAATAAAATCCCTTTTTCTTTGGCAATCGCTGCAACTTCATCGACGGGGAAAATCATTCCTGTCTCATTGTTCGCCCACATCATAGAAATAAGAATAGTTTTATCGGTGATAGCAGCGGCAATTCGCTCACTACTCACATAGCCGTATTGGTCAACATCGACGAATGTGACTTCTGCCCCGTGCTCTTGTAGAAAATGAAGCGTTTCAAGGACAGAAGGGTGTTCTACCGCTGAAGCGATGATATGATTTTTACTGGGATCTGGGAGGATATGTTTGAAAAATATCCCTTTTAGAACGGTGTTATTACTCTCTGTTGCACATGATGTGATGAGAATATCATCCGCATCGGGAGCATTAAGGGCATCGTACATGTATCCCATTGCCTCGTTCAAATACGGGCGCACTTCGATACCGTATTGGTGAAGCGAGTTTGGATTTCCATAAAACTCTTCGAAAAACGGCTGCATTTTTACTTTTACGATGGGGTCGAGTTTGGTTGTGGCATTATTATCAAGATAGACGCGTTTCATGTTTTGTCCTCATGTGTCGTTATTATGAGAACTTATGCAAGATTTGTTCGAGGTATTAGGTATGATTGTATTTTAGCTAAAATATTGTACTATATTATTTATTACTTTTAAAGGTTTATATTATGCGCTCAAAAAACTTTCTAGTGTCAGCTATCTTCATTTCATTTACTACATTTAGTTACGCTGATGATATTGGCACTGATTATTTAAAAGCGGTAGAACTTTTTTCTAAAGCATGCGATAATGGGTACTTTAAAGCATGTAACTATTTGGGCAATGCTTATTTTAGAGGTAAAGGTGTAACTCAAGATTCTGTTATTGCTGTCCAATATTATTTAAAAGCATGTGAAGGTGGGGAATTTGGAGGATGTAACAACTTGGGTAATGCATATTACCATGGGATTGGTACGTCGCAAGATTTTACAAAAGCTACAGAAATATATAGTAAATCATGTGATCTTGGCGATATGGATAGCTGTATTAATTTAGGTAATCTTTATTATGCTGGTGGAAAAGGTTTTTCAAAAAATCGTAATAAAGCTATTGAACTTTATAAAAAAGCGTGTGATAAGGGAAGTGATCATGGATGCACGAATCTCGGTAATATGTATTATATTGGAGATAAATAAGTTATAAAATTAATTAGACTTCTTGCATAACCTCGAAATTTGACTTTGACTCCGTTCGCCCTGAGCCTGTCGAAGGGTGTTTTATTCATGGTTCGACAGGCTCACCACGAACGGAAAGTTGGGTTATGCAAGAAGTCTATTATAAGAAAATGATTGAAGAAGAGTAAAAGATCACGCCTCGGCGCTCTCTTCTTTGTATACATAGATGGGTTCATTATTTGCATCTTCGATGACCGCTTCGGTGATGGTAAGACTTTGCAAATTCTTTTTCGACGGACAGCTAAACTGTAACGGCAACATTGCCTCTTCTATGATACTACGCAATCCACGTGCTCCGACACCACGGTCGATCGCTTTTTGGGCAACAGCATCGAGGGCTTTGGCTTCGAAATTGAGCTCGATACCGTCCATATCAAATAATGCTTGAAACTGTTTGATGAGGGCATTATCCGGTTCTTGGAGGATTTGCACCATTTGCTCTTTGGACAGTTCGGTCAGCTGTGCGACGACGGGAATACGCCCGATAAACTCAGGGATGATTCCGTAATGGACGAGCGCTTTTGCATCGATCTTTTTGGGTTTGATGACGGTTTCGCCAGTGCTTTTGCTAAATCCGACTTTATTGGACTTTTTGGTATGGGTATCGGGTACTAGACCTACGAATGCACCGCCACAGACGAAGAGGACGTGGGTTGTGTTAAACAGTACCGTTTCGGTCGTGGAGTTTTTACGGCTCCCTTTTACGGGGACGTAGACTTCTGCCCCTTCGAGAATTTTGAGCAAGCCTTGTTGAACCCCTTCACCCGAAACATCGCGCCCCATGGTGGAAGATTCTGATTTTCGGGCGATTTTATCGATCTCATCGATGTAGATAATTCCCCGTTGCGCGAGTTCAATATCATAGTTGGCTGCGGCAAGGAGACGAGAGAGGATACTCTCAACGTCTTCACCTACGTAGCCAGCTTCGGTGAGTGCGGTCGCATCGGCAACGGCAAACGGAACTTGCATGATTTTCGAGAGCGATTTGGCGAGCAATGTTTTACCGCTTCCCGTTGGACCTACGAGCATAATATTGGATTTTTCGAGTTCTACGTTGTTGTAGATCGGGTTTTCAATCCGTTTGTAATGGTTGTAGAGAGCAACAGCAAGGACTTTTTTTGCATCAACTTGACCGATGATGTATTTGTCCAAAAACTCAACGATTTTTTCGGGTGTCGGGAGTTGTTGCTGCATGGCAGAGCGTTGCTCATAGCGTACCTCTTTTTGGAGTATAGCCGAACAAGTTGTGATACACTCGTTACAAATATGGGTTGTCTCCGAGGAGAACATTTTTTTTACTTCACTTTGTTTACGACCGCAAAATGAGCAGGTTTTTTCAGTATTCATCACTCAATCCTTCGCACTGAATTTAGTCAAAATCGTATCCGCCAAACCAAACTCAATCGCTTCATGGGCTTCCATATAGTTGTCACGGTCGGTCTCTTTTTCGATAATTTTGGCACTTTTACCGGTTGCCTCGGCTAATATGGCATACAAACGGCGTTTGAGATTGAGGATATGTTTCGTATGAATCTCGATGTCGCTCGCCTGACCTGAATACCCTCCCAGTGGTTGATGAATCATCACTTCGGCATTAGGGAGCATATAACGATGCCCTTTTTCTCCGCAGGTAAACAATACCGCTGCCATCGATGCAACCATCCCCATGGCATAGGTATGAACTGGCGCATTGATTAAGTTCATAGTATCTAATATGGCTAATCCGCTCATCACTGAACCACCCGGTGAACTGATGTAAACATGAATCGGCTCTTCGGAATCCATAGCTTCCAGATAAAGCAACTGAGAGACGACAATCCCCATCATCTGATCATCAATTGCTTCAGTAATAACGATAACACGATCGCCTAAAAGTTTGGAAAACAAATCGAAATAACGCTCTCCGCGAGGCGAAACATCTTTAACGGTAGGTAAGTAAGGCATGATTATCTCCTTTTTGCTATCTTAATTTATAACGGATCGGGAGCAAAGCCCCCAATCCTACGCTAGCCGCTATGGCACTGAAGCTACGTCCTGACGGACGAGAATTAAACAAACGCACCGATAAACTTCTGTAGTGACATAGGAATCACTTCTATATTGTGTTTCTCGATAAACTTTTTCTCTTTTTTTCCCAGCTCTTGATCGGTGATGACGTATCCCCCCTCCAAATCAAAGCTGAGCTCATTGGCAACCATCCGATCGGTATCGTGACCGAAGGATGTCCCTAAAAAGAGATATTTTTTCGCTTTACGGTAGGTTTTGAGTACCTTCGGCACGGCAAATCCCCCCATCGCTTCGGTAAGCCAATCGACGTAATCGGCATCGGAGATGACAAAGGTCGGATTAGGAAGCGGTGATCCCATCGGTTTAAAAAGGATTTTTTCAGCATTATCCAGTACCTCATCATCTACGAGAAAATACTTTTGATTTTCAACATCGTACTCATACGTTTCATAGCGATTTAGATCACCCATGATACGTGATTTTCCGATGATGAGACAGTGCGGTGTAAATGCGAGAAGCTCTTGAAGCTTCGTGTCGCGGTTGGTATCAACGATGTAGCGAGGAAGCATATCGACTATCGCTTTGTGCAACGGTGTCGGGTCAAACGGCTTGGTATAAATATGATTGATAAGCTGTGTCATGTACTCCACACCGCGACGCTGTTCCAAATGCATCGCCGCACGTGAGTACTCAAACATGAGGCGTGGTGCCATAGCCCGCCCGCCATTCATCGCTAAAATCAGCGAATCACTGTCATGAGGAACCGCTTCACCCTCTTTGGTCATGATTCCCTCAAATACACCTAATCCGAAGTAGGGAATGGTGGTCTGATTGCGTAACTCTTTTTTGATTGTTTCGATTTGTGTATCCATCGTGATCCCTTTTGGAACTTTGAATGGAATATTGCATTTTGCGTTCTTGTTGGAAATAGGAGTAAAATTGTCTTATTTGTAGGGTTTTAGAGAGAATGGGGTAAGAAGGGACAAAAATGTCTAAGATAAGCCTGAATTTACACCGACCCTACCACCGACGTTTTTTAGCTATCTTGAACAGCTAGTTGATGCAGCGATTTTATAAAAAAGCTTCAAATAACAACACTAACTCTTTTCGCATCTCTTCAAAGGTTTTCACTTCCCCCGTCAATCCTGCTAATCCCTCGTCACGTTGGGGTAAATATTTTTTTGTTTTGAAGCTCTCCAGCCACATCATTTTAAAATACTCATCATTGCAGTAAAGTGGATCATGTTTCATGATTAAGTCTTTAGTGATTTTTGGAGTGTACGCTGTACCGAGTACTTTATACATCATCAGCATATCGAACAAATCACGTGATTTTGTCCGTTTGTAAAACATCATTGATTTCATTTTGAAGATGGTATCGGTACTTGCAACTTTTATATGACCAATTTGGGTGAATTCATCTTCTTTTAAAAACTCTTTTGTGCCGACATTCCCGCCACCATCAAAAAACTGTATTTTGACACCGTTTACCATCCACGTTTGCAGATAGTACTCAACATTGTCTCCGCCAAGTAAAAAATCTTCCATAATGGCAGATGAAGGTTGGATATACTCAATTTTCTCAAATCCAAATAGAGTTATACAATGTTCAATAAATGATTGAATATCTGCGAGCGGAAGCTCTTTTGTCAAACAAAAATCGAGATCTTCAGAAATTCTGTGAGCGATATGATAGGAAAGTGCCGTTCCACCGACGAGTCTAAAATCATGTTTGAAAAATATCTCATGATTTTGTATGTGAGGAAGGAGTTGTCTAATCGCTTCGGTCATGTGCTGTATCCTGTCATCTTTTTAATTTGAAAAATAGAAGAGAATGGTGCACCGTATTTTTGTGCTAATTCAATGATTTCAGAGGGACTATAGTGTTTAATTAACTGATTTATGTATCTTTGTTTTGGTTTTTTCACAATCTCTTCAATTGGAGGAATAGCGTGGGCAGTATAAAATATTTCAGGCTCTTGAACGTATTGGATTTGCTCTAATGCTTCAATATAATCCTCTTTATACATCGACGGACGGATTTGATTTAACACATTCAAAACACGCGTATAGCCAAATAAATTGATGAGAATTTCGGTATCTTCTTGATTCGGATTACTCAGATAAACAGTGATTAAATTTTTAATATCAATCATTGATCCGTCTTGACGTGACCAGAGTAAATCTTTAGTGAATAATTTTTTGTTGAGGCGTATAGTTCGGGTTTGTTCACTGTATTTTGGATGAGGATTTTTAGCATTGATAATGTTTGCAACATCATCGCTTTTTAGTGCACGGAGTAATCGTACAAGATTTTTCCGCTTTGGGCTGTTTTCCCAATCACTCAATGTACTATCAGCAATGTTAAGAAGTTGTTGTATTTCTTGTGTTGTCATGATAAGCCTCTTATAAATGTATTATATCCGAATATCGGATTTTATACAATTGACTTTAATGACACCCTTTCCCCGTATAACAACTATTGGCTGCAACGATTTTTGAAAGTGCTTTATCAAAACTAAATGGCTTGTTTAAATCGTCTAAAATCTCATTATAAAATACTGCGCCATCTTTTGAAATGATAAAAAGGGTTTTTGCGAGTTCTTTATTGGAAAGTCGAACACCGTAATAATCCCCGTATGCCTCATCATAATCATATCCGCTTAACCACTCTTCAAGTGTTGGCAATTCATGTTGGTCATTTGCGACGATGAGCGCTTTGGTAATTCCTCCCAGTGCATTGAGAGCGAGAAGAGTATCCATCTCAGATAACTGAGAAATGAGTGCCTCATCGATAAATGGTGTACTAATAAGGAGTTGAGTAAATCCGTTTTGCCCTCCGATGGTAAATGTCTCATCCTTGTGATTTTTGAGACTCACTTTTTCAGAGGCATAACCGATATCCAGCGGCATATCTTCAAGATACAGCGTGGATGTGTTGTAATTTATCTGCAATTTCGACTCCTATAATAAAATGGTTCATTGCTTCGTGTATCGTTTTCATAAAGGGAGGAATCTTATGAATTTTTATCCCGACGTTGCGCATCGCATAAAAGGTATTGAGACAATATTGACCCGTGATGAGATAGTCGCATTTGCCGATGACTTCTAAAAGTGCGTAATGCTCACTGATATGGTGAGGATCGAGGCTCTTATCTGTGTCACAGCTGCTTTCTTTCATCTTTGGATCACATACCATCTCCCCATCGCATTTCTTCCAAGGGTTAAGTTTGGACTCAATATGCCGATAGCGAATGTCGTTACGTTCTCCGGTAAGTTCATACAGTGCGAACATCATTGCGCTACACGGATTGTAGTGGTAGACACGCTTGAATGCATCTATCGGTATAGCAACGATCATTGTAAGCTCCTTATATTGACTAGATTTATGCAATTTTTATTCTTGCTTTCATTATGTATAGGGTTTAAAAAGATGACAACGGCTTTGTTTGGATAAATACAAAATTGTCACGATTGCACCCCGATTGCTTCCTAATCGATAAGAACGCTATTTGCATAACTGGATTTCAGATAATGATTGGCACCGGATGAGGCAAGATCATTGAAAAATGATAATAACAAGGAGATACTATGAGCTGTTCATCAACTGGAACTGAAGCTTTTATGCCCGATGATATTAAGGAAAAGATCCACAATCATCCATGCTATTCTGAGGGTGCTCACCACCACTATGCACGTATTCACGTAGCGGTTGCCCCTGCGTGTAATATCCAATGCAATTATTGTAACCGTAAATACGACTGTTCGAACGAGTCACGTCCCGGTGTAACCTCTGAGCGCCTCTCGCCTGTGGAAGCGGCGAAGAAAGTTATGTTCGTTGGCGGAGAAGTACAACGTATGAGCGTACTGGGGATTGCAGGTCCCGGTGATGCGTTGGCGAATCCGAAAAAGACATTTGAGACGTTTGGAATGGTACGTGAATTTGCTCCGGATCTTAAACTGTGTCTCTCTACAAACGGATTGGAATTGCCAAACTTCATCGATGAGATGGTCGAATACAACATCGATCACATTACCGTTACGATCAACAGCGTTGATGAGACGGGTGAGATCGGAAGTTTGATTTATCCGTGGATTTTTCATAATAACAAACGTATCTATGGAAAAGAGGCGGCAAAAATCCTCCTCGAAAACCAGCTCGAGGGGATGCGTAAATGTGTCGAAAAAGGGATTTTGATCAAAGCTAATTCAGTTTTGATTCCAGGTATTAACGATCAGCATCTACCGGAAGTATCCCGCAAACTCAAAGAGATCGGCGTGTTTTTGCACAACATCATGCCTATTCTATCCGAGCCTGAGTTCGGAACCAAATTTGCCCTCGATGGAGTTCCTAGTGCGACTGACCAAGAGCAAATGGCGGCGCAAGAAGCGTGTGGGCATGATATGAAACTCATGCAGCACTGCCGTCAATGCCGTGCGGATGCCGTAGGACTTATCGGTGAAGATCGCGGCGGAGAGTTTACGAAAGATACGTTTGCAGGGCTTAGTTTCGATGAACTACAAATCAAATACGATCTCGAAGCGCGTCAAGAAGCTCAAGCGAAGATCGAAGAATTCCGATTCTTCCTCGACCGTGCAAATGACCGTGTCCGAAAAGAAAAAGAAGAACTCAGCTCCAACGGTGTGACAATTCTCGTTGCGGTTACGACTGCGGGTGAGGGGATGATTAACATGCACTTCGGAAGCGTTAAAGAGTTCTTGATTTATGAAGCAGGGGACAAAGGTATCCGATTTATCCATCACCGCAAAGTGGATGCAGAATATTGTGCAGGTCCAGACGGTACCAATCCGCTCGCTCCGATTTTAGAGAAACTCAAAGACGTACAGATGG
>JAGXHZ010000155.1 GCA_024635855.1 Sulfuricurvum sp. | reverse complement strand
GGCTGTAAAATCGCTTGCGCGTATGCCGCATTCGCAGCCTCTGCATACGCACGTACCAACCCACCCGGTCCCAGTTTTGTCCCGCCGAAATACCGCACTGTGATAATAGCAGTATTAATAAGCTCATGTCCCTGCAAGACAGATAATGTAGGTTTCCCCGATGTCCCTTTTGGCTCACCGTCATCTCCGCTGTATTCGACGATTTGGTCATATTCGTTAAGACTGCGATAGGCACTGACAAAATGTACGGCTTTTGGATGAAGAGCACGTAAACGCGTTAGCTCCTCTTCATATAAAGACATAGGCATACAAAAAGAAATAAATTTCGATCCCTTGATCTCAATAGAGTCTGTAACGATTTCGCTTACACTGACCATTACACACTCCTTTGGGATATTTATCTGTATTTGTATACTTAATTACCCTAAAGTATCTTAAAAATTGAAATTATGATTAAAAAACAACCAATTCATTCTATTAAAATTTGATACAATATTTTAATGAGACTTTGGAACTGCTAATGAGAGTAGGTAATACCAAGGTCCTCATTAATTTCGCTACAATTTCCCAATGCAATTCACTCCACAACAATCACTGCTTTTATGGTACGAGTCTAATGGTCGTCACGATTTGCCATGGAGACTTACAAACGACCCTTATAAAATATATATCAGTGAAATAATGCTCCAACAAACGCAAGTCAAAACGGTGTTAGAGCGGTTTTACTTCCCATTTTTGGATAGCTTCCCTACGTTACAAGATTTAGCAGAGGCTCATGTCGATGATGTCCTAAAAAAATGGGAAGGATTAGGCTACTACACACGCGCTCGCAACCTCCACGCTGCTGCACGTCAATGCAATGGTACATTTCCCGATAATGCAAACGATTTGATGCTCCTTAGCGGTATAGGTCGCTCCACTGCTCATGCCATTGCCGCTTTTGCCTACCGTGAACCTCTCCCGATCCTTGATGCCAATGTCAAACGGATATTTCACCGATATTTTGCCATCAGCGAGCGCAATGACAAAAAACTTTGGGAAAGTGCTTATACCCTTTTTGATACCGCCCATCCGTTCGAGTACAATCAAGCGATGATGGATGTAGGTGCAACGCTATGTTTACCTAAAAAACCGTTATGTGAGCTTTGCCCGCTGAAGGATACTTGCCAAGGCAAAAATTCTCCCCTCCTCTATCCATCACCTAAAACGAAAAAAGTAAAACCCGTTCGCAACAGAAATATTATTATCTTTGAAAATAACGGTGAATTTGCTCTCTATCAGAGGCGAGAACGGTTTTTATCCGGATTATGGGGATTTGCTCAATATGAAAAGCTAAATGAGTTTACAAATGAATACCTAGGTCATATCACTCAACACTACAGCCACTTTGCCTTAGAAGCAGATGTTTATCGATCTAAAAGTAACGATGTTGGCGAAGAGTTCGAGTGGTTTAGCTTGGATGAAATTGCCGAGCTTTCACTCAGCCGTGCAGATCATAAGATATTGGAGTTTATAAACTAAATCTCTCAGGATCGAAAAATGTCTCATCGCTAATATGACCAAACGCCGAGTTTATTGAGACGAATAAATTCGGATACTTTTCCTCCATCTCTCCCAGCATCACTTTCATGGAAGCGCGTGCATGAGGCATTTTGACATCAAACCGCATCGATGGGCACATCTCATCACCAATCGTAGGCATTTCGTTCTCAAGTGCACAAACCGCAAGTTGACGCTCACGTAACTGGATGAGCGGACGAATAACAATTAATCCATTACCCGCCTTATATTTCGGGGCAAGTGCTCTCATGTGACCGTTATAAATCATATTCATAAAGAAACTTTCCGCTGCATCATCGAGATGATGTCCTAATGCTACTTTATTGCATCCGTGTTTAACCGCTGCCTCGTAAAGTGCACCGCGTCGCATACGGGAAAAAAAGCTGCAAAATGAGGAATTTTGACGGATTTTATCGGTAGCAATCTCATACGTATTGGTTGCATGAATATGATGCGTGATTCCATGAACAGCACAATGTTCACTGAGCTTCGTTAAATCTTCCCCCATGCCATACGTTACCGTTACGGCTATAAGTTCGAAGTTAAAAGGAGCACGCCGCTGCTGTTCACGCAGTGCGTGTATCATCGTCAATGAATCTTTGCCACCGCTAAGACCGACGAGAATTTTATCACCCTCTTCTATAAGATTAAATGCCGCATTCGTTTGTCCGATTTTGCTCATAATCTTCTTGTTTAGTTTAATTACCAATGCGCTTTACCATCTCTAAAATAAACTTGGCACTTACAGCAGCAGACGTTTGCAAAAATGCATCAAAATCATCACTTGCTCCGCCATCTGCCGTATCACTGATCGCACGTAAAACAAAAAATGGAATATCGAAGTTTTGACACACACATGCCACACTTGCCCCCTCCATCTCTAGCGCATCAGCATCGAAAGTTTGCTGTATCCATTCTTTACGCTCGTTGCTTGCAACAAATTGATCGCCTGTCGCAATAATTCCCTCATACAAATCAACACCCATATCAATAGCCACTTCAGAGGCAAGAGAACGAAGATTCGCATCCGATTCAATCATCAATGTCCCCTCAGGAATAAAACCGTACGGGTGACCGAATGCAACAATATCAACATCATGCTGACATAAAGAAGACGCCATAATCAAATCACCTATTTTCAACTCTTTGGAAATTCCGCCTGCTACACCGCTGAAAAGCAAAACTTCAGCACCGAAACGTTCCAACATGACCGAAGCAGTCATTGCAGAAAAAACTTTCCCAATTTTTGAATACGCAATTACCAGTTCATGGCTTTCATAGGTACATGTATAAAATACATTTCCCGCATGTTCGAGCGTCTCATAGGTGCCGACACTTTCTAATATTGGATCGATCTCTTCTCTCATCGCTCCCATAATGGCTATTTTCATTCTAATTCCTTAAGTATTTTTCGCGATATAACGCTCTAATTTTTGAAGTTTATGATTTAATGAAACAATTTTTGATTCTTCATCCAAAAGGGAAAGTTTATGTTCTATCACTCCAGTAGGGGTAATCACCCGACTTCCGCCCCAAAACCCAAGTCCATCTTCAAATCCGACGCGATTCACAAAGACAACATACGCTTTGGTAAGCAGTGCAAGAGATTTTAACAAGGCATCCCATTGAGATTCGATCAACAATCCCTCATCACTAAAATCACGAGCAGGTGAAGCCGCTAATACATAAATGACATCAACATCCAATGTCGCAAGAGTAGTAAATGTCTGTGCTCTCCAAACATCTTCACATACAACAATAGCCGCAGTGCCATACGCTGTTTGAAAGTTCTTTATTTCATTTCTTGCGGCAAAATAACGCCCTTCTTCAAACATTCCATACGTCGGAAGATGATTTTTGTGGTGCAGATGAAACAACTCGCCTTTAGAAAAATAAAGGGCGCTGTTGTACACCTTTCCATCATCCCAAATCGCTGCACCTATGACAATATCACACATCTTACTAGCATTTGCCAACGGCACTAACTCATCGAGATTCCACGCATCTTCAAAAAGTTTATCTTGAAGCATATAGCCACTCAGTGCCAATTCCGGAAAAACGACCACATCGGCATCCGCATTAGTGCCAATAAGCTGTATGACTCTCTCTAAATTAGAGCGATTGAGTTTAGGTGCAAACTGGATTAAAGCTACTTTCATGATAGGGCTTCGCATACCTTTGCAAGCGATTCCATGTCGGATATTCCCATTGTCTCAACTTCAGGTGCATTACGCTTGTTGAGCCCTTTTAACACCGCACCGTTACCAAATTCAATCATCACATCGATTTCACCGGCAATGGCTTCAATCGATTGTTTGTATTTAACCGGCTGGATCAATTGAACTTTTAACCATTCAATCGCCTCTTTTTTGGTAGAATATTTTTGCGTCGTGGCATTGGAAACAATCGGCGCACTAAAGGTATCATTGACCTTTGCTTCCATCGCGGCACCCAATGGTTCCATCGCACTTGAAAGAAGAGGACAATGACTCGCAATCGACATATTCAGCAACAATGCCCGTTTTGCTCCTGCTTCTTTGAATACACTTTCCATGGCACTTAAATCTTCTTTGATTCCAGCGACTACAAGCTGACCATTTTGGTTAAAGTTAGCAGGCCAAACCCGTTTCCCCTCTCCATTGGCTTTTAGACAAAGTTCTTCAACGACCGCATCATCCAAGCCCAAAATCGCCATCATCCCTGCATTAATCTCGGCACACGCATTTTGCATCAACAATCCGCGCGTATGTACCAACTCTACCGCATCGACATAATCGATTGCACCGCTCGCACAAAGTGCACTAAATTCACCCAATGAGTGACCCAAAAATAAAACAGCATTCGTGGGGTGAGCTTCTTGAAATAATTTATAGGCAATCAAAGAAACCAATAAAATAGCAGGTTGTGTATACGCTGTCTCATTAATCTGCTCATTTTCTTCAAACAATAATTTGGTAAAATCAACACCTATACGTTCGCCTGCACGCTCGAACATTTCGCGAGCCAATGGACTGTTTTCATAAAAAGATTTTCCCATACCGATACTTTGAGAGCCTTGTCCCGGAAAAATCATTGCTATTTTTTTTGAGTTCATTTTTATTCCTTTATTTCAAGTTTATACGGTGCGTGTTCTGTGATTTTTTTACGTAATGTATTACGATTGAGTCCTAATTTATCCGATAATTGCAACTGAGATTTAAATTTCTTTATTCCAGCACGGATCAAAGGAACTTCATATAAATGCAAAAACTTTCGGTAATCATTATTACTGCCCAGCTTTTGAAATAAAAAATTTTCCGTGATACTCATGAGATCTTCTTCACCAACACTGCTTAACAAACAATGTAAATAAACTTGTCTGCGCAGGGAAAGAGCATTTTCACTCACATCCGGAATAAATTTACTCGTATCGATAGTATCCATTTTCCCAAATGTCTCTTGCGCTTCTCGCATAAACAAATCGATAAGCATTGCAATATCTTCAGGACGTTCGCTCAAAGTGGGGATGCTAAGACGGATAGAAAAAATATTTTCTAATTGTTCCTGAGAAAAACGAAATCCACCGGTTGCAATAATACGTGTTTTGGTTCGACTGAGAGTCTCTTCAAATCGCTTTAGGTTGGAAATATCGTCAATTCTATGGATAATAATAGCGTTATGCTTTTCCAATGCATCCAAAAGTTCATCAAAATTACTGGCATCAATAACAGGAGCATGGGGTAATATGTAACGAGCGAGGGTAAGTTTTCCAGTCCCGCGAGCACCAATAATTATGGCACTGACCGATAGACCTTTTAATAGATTAGCAGTTTTAAACGCCTCAAGCGAGGCGCTTGAAGCAGTTAAGAAATTAGTGACATCCACAGCCGTGGTTACCACCGCTTCCGCAACATCCGCTGTCATCAACAGCATTTTCAGCAGGAATACCGCTCATTGCTTCTTCAGGAGATGCATCACGAACAACATTAATAGTGACGGTAAACATTAAATCTTTACCGGCTAGAGGATGATTAAAGTCGATAATAACATTCTCCTCATTTACCTCTTTAACGGTTACTTGAACGGTTCCGCCGTCTTCGCCTTGACCATACAATGTCATTCCAGGATTCAAATCAATACCTGCAAATTGCTCACGTGGAAGCTCTTGCTGCGCATCTTCATTGTAATCGCCGTAAGCATCGACAGCTTTAACCATCACGTCACCTTTTTCACCCATAGACATGTGTGCAATCCCTTTTTCTAACCCAGGAATGACTTGCCCTTTTCCAAACATAAATACTAACGGCTGACCGCCAATATTACTGTCTACAACATTCGCACCATCGCGAACTTCATATTCGATCGAAACGATCTGATTTGCTTCAATTGCCATTGATTTGCCTTACAAATTTTAAGATAATGCGATTTTAGCACATTTAGCTATAGATAGGCTGAAAACCCGCATATAGCTATTTGAGTTTAGAGAGTTTTTTTTCTGCTTCAAGCGCTGCACCGGATCCTGAAAATTTTGAAACCGTTGCTTTATAAAATGCTTTTGCATTGGCAACGTCACCATTTTTTTCCATTGAAATCCCTGTATGCAGTAAAAGAGTCGGCATAGTGGGTGCTTTTTCATTTTCAGAAGCGCTTTGCTTATAATAAGAAATAGCCTCTTTATATTTTTTTTGCTCAAAATAGAGTTCACCTAGCCAAAAATTAGCTTCGGAAGATTTGTACTTTTTTTCTACCATCATTTCAAAATAAGGTTGAGCTTCCGAATATTTTTTTGCTCGAAAAGTTTTTTTGCCTCTTTTTCAATACTTGAATTGTCCATTTTGTTTGGAATAATCTTGCTTGAACCGGGAAGAGAAATTTTAAGCTGCTTCACTAAAGCACTAAACTCTTCTTTCGTAACGTATGCACCATTAATTCCATCAACAGTCTGTGAAAGCTCTTCAAGTAGTGTTTTAAGCTGCGTAATATTATCGCTGTTCGTACTGCTTTGCTTAATAAGTTCATCAATCAATTTGGATTTGTTTTGATCACTCATCGACTCACTGACTTTTTGCAAAGCTATTTTATACTCATTTACCGATTGCCCAAGCCATTCTACAATACCCTGCATCCCATCAAGTCGCTCTGTAACTGACTCAACCTTAGCACTTTGAAGATTATTCTTATGCGCAATGCCTTGAATCTCTTTTCTATTTTCTTGAATTAATTTTTCTTCATGTGTCAGACCATAAGGATTGGGATTGTTAAGATCGCCTGCACCAAAAACCGAAGGTTCTGATGCAAATACAAAAGATGTGAGAAGAGAAATGACTACAAGGGAACGCATTTACGGAAGCTTAAGATCAACACGACGATTTTTTGCCCAGCACTCTTGCGTTTTTTCCAAACAAACAGGATTACCTTCGCCAAGGCTAGTCATGCTAATAGAATCTGCGCTAATACCTTCATTAACCAAAGCAGCTTTAACCGCATTAGCACGTTTTAATCCCAGTGCAAAGTTATATTCATCACTTCCGAATTCATCACAGTTACCTTCAAGTTTAAAGGTTTTATTTTTAACCAATGCACTGTTTGTTTTTATATTTTCTTGCATATCATCACGGATATCAAACTTATCGTAATCAAATAAGATGCTCGTGATCCCTTGCGCTTTTGCATTATTGATATTACTACTTCCTGCTGTACCATTTACACTCGTATCCGTTGGACTGACGTTGGTCAAAGGAGTGATAATAGCGGTAGTATCTCCTCCTGCACTTTGTGTTGTGCTTGGCGTTTGATTGGAATTTGTATTTCCTGAAGTACTTCCGCTGCCTAAAGTGCTTCCATTGGCTGTTGCATCAATTGTTGGCTCTTTTGTTGTACATCCACTAAAAACTAACAATGCTAAAATTGCACTCATATACGCTATACGTTTCATTTAAAACCCTTTGAAATTATCTAATGCAAATTATACCAAAAAAAGGTTAATCACCAATCCAGCGACTGTATTCGACCAACATGAAGAGGGAAGCTGAAACTTTTATTGAGCCCTATTCTAATAATCCCTACCGAACTGCGAGAACCTTCTTGTTTAATGTGTAAAATAGCCTCACCATCGTATGAAAATCTCGGATAATCATTATCACCGCTACTCGTTAATACTCTGCTGCCCGTATTATTTAATGAGGCTAAACGTAAATCAAATCCGCTACCATCACGTGTTTTATAAACTAATAAATGGCGATACGTCGTAAAGGATGAGTTATTTTTTCCTTCATAAACCAATTGGGTTATAGCGGTACTGTTCATTTTTTTAGAAAAAATGTTTGGGTTTCCAAAACGGTTCGAGACAAAGGCAATGGTATCGTTCCCCATAAACTGCCCATTGACATCAATTCCTGAATAATCCGTGATTCTTGTTTTCTCATTCGTAATTAAATCATAAAGGTAAATATCCGGTTGTCCATTAGGAGCTAACGTCAATAATAATTTACTACCATCTTCACTCACATCCGAGCATACAGCCATACCATCTGATGATGTAATAGCACGTTTACTGCCGGAGAGTAGATTCGCTTTATAAATTGTAGGTTTAAAATCACTTAACGATGTGTAATAAAAATCTGTCTGTTCTCTATTAGCCCATTTAGCAAAACCATACATTCCACCGGTTAAAATTACCTTTTGATACGCAAGCGTATAATCAGCTGCAATAATTTCAGAACGTCTTGCGCCACTCAAACGTACCAGTAACACCTTACGCTTCATCCACTCCAAGGGAGCTCCACCCATTTTTGTATTAATATCGTATGCAATGGAATGAGAAAGAAAAACCAGCATTTCTCTTTGTTTTAAGAGGTAGGTTTTACTAAAAAGCTCTAAACTATTTTGAAGAAGTCTTACGTCTGCCTTGAACCCGCCATGTCCGTCATCTGCCAACCGATACCGTAGTATATAGCCAGATTCTTTATGTGCCGGCGAAGGCTGTAAACTCTCAAACCCCTGCATCGCATACGAATCATCCACACTGAATAAAGATACGACTTTCATGTCTGCACTTAGCATTTTATGAAATTTTTGTGTGTCAGAGCCTGCAAAAGTACTTCCGTCTTCAATAACAAATGTAGGTAATACCCCTACATTTTTAGTTATCTCAAGCGTTGCATCTGCGCCCCAAAGTGTAATAATAGATAAAATAAAAAGTATCCAATAACGCATATTAATCCTTAGCCGTCAAAATAATTTCAAAAATAGCTTCTTCACCCTTTGGATTTTTTGGAAGAGACACTTGACGCAATCGTTCCTTTAACCAATCTACCTCTGCATTAAATACTGCATTTCCTGAAGCACTTATAACACGATAAGAATCAAGCTTTCCATCAGGAGTTAATACGATACGAACACGAGCAGCAAATCCTTCTGTCCCTGATGCAGGGTGAAAGTTGGCGTAAATTATCCCTTGAACTTTAGCATAGTATTCGTTTACCATCGGTCCGCCCGAAGCTGCAATAACTTTAACACCAGGCTTTGCCAAATCAAGATTTTTTGCCTTTTCGAAAAGTTGTGATGACCGTTTCGTTGAAAGAACTTTTTCTTCTAAAGCACTCAATTCTGAAAGCTCTTTAGTATTTTGTTTGGATTCTTTAGCGGTATGTTTTACTTTAACGTTCGAAAAAAGCTCGGTAATTTCCGGTTGAGCTTTTTCCACTTTCGGTGATTTTGATTTTGACTTAGATTTTGTTTCTATCACTGGCTCTATTGCGGGAACCTCTTCTGACGTTTTATTCTGAGGCTTAGCGTCAACTGGAGCAGAAGAATCAAGTGAAATAGAAATAATGTCACTTTGAATCGATGCATAGGAGATAGGTTTTACTGATATATTGGCTTGCCATGCAATTATGAAAACAACCAAGCTAAAGAAAAAAAAAGAAGCGATACCGCTCAAAACAAAAAGGCGATTATTTTCTGTGGGCATGAAAAATTAGTTGCTCGTAGCAAGAGAAATATTGGTAAGCCCTGAGCGCTTAACTCCACTCATCACTCCCATAACATCACCGTATTGGAGACTTTTATCTGCACTGATTCGAACCACACTCTCAGCCGGAAATTGATTCGAAAAAAGGGCAAAATTATCACTGAAGGTAGCAAACTCAAACGGCTGTTTATTGACCGTAATACGTTTAGAATCTGTAATAACAATTTCAATCTCTTTTTTTTCTTTTACTTCCATTTGTGCTGTGCCTTTAGGAAGCTTAATCAACTCTTCATAGATGATATTTGGGGTGATAACCATCAATACCGCCAATAGTACCAACATTACATCCACAAGCGGAGTAATATTAAGTTCTGGTTTTTCATCCCAATCAAACATGCTTAAGACTCTTTAGAAAGTATCGAATCGCTTTGCATACGTATTAAGCCAACCACTTCAAAGGATTGACGCTTTAATATTTGGTGATACGTATACGCAAAAATTGCAACAAAAATACCCGAGGCTGTAGCAACAAGCGCATCTGAAACTCCAGAAGCAATAATACTCATCGTTCCATCAGACCCGCCAATATGCTTAAACGTATCCAAAATTGAAATAACTGTTCCAAATAAACCGATAAAAGGGGTCGTAGAAGCTACAATAGACAATATCGTCAACCCCTTTGTTGCCTCTTTCGTCGATGCATAGTGAGCCAAATCAGATAATGGTTTTGTCAAAAAATTGGCAGATTTTACAAATGGAGCTAAAAAAGAGCGGTCATTGAGTCTCTCTGATCCCATTAAAAGTGTTTCCAATGATTCATTCTCAATATCAATCCATTCATTAAGAGAAATCCAACGATAAAGAAAAACCCAATTAATAAGGATAAAGTAAAGAGAAAGAACCAGTAACACACCAAGTGTTACCGGATGGCTTTTTGCAATAAAGTCAGAAAAAAGCTCAAACATGAGAGTTAGAACATATGAGAGTGAGCAGCAGATTCAACACGAGCAGAAACAGACGCGATCATAGCATGAGAATCCGCGACACTGCTAATAAGAGCTTTTGCTTCATCAAGTGCTTTAGCAATATCACTATCACTATCACCACGAATTGCAACAGCACCATCGACCAATACGGTAACCGTATTGTTTGCAACTTGAACGACACCCCAGTTGACAACGATGGACTCTTTTTTACCACTCTCTTGAATAATATCAATAACACCTGCTTTAAGAAGTGTTGTCAATGCTACGTGCCCAGAAAGAACACCAAATTCACCCTCTTCTCCCGGAACTGTTACAGTTGTAACAGGAACATTGAAGATGGAACCGTTTGGGG
>JAGXHZ010000154.1 GCA_024635855.1 Sulfuricurvum sp. | reverse complement strand
GTTGATAATACGCTAACCAAAGCACGCCTTGGATATCATCCACCCTACACAATTGATGAGGGAATTAGGATTATGCTTCATGGGGAAAATGAATGACATCTAAACGCTGTTTCGATCTGATACTGGCATCCATTGCCGCCACCCTCCTTCTTGTGCCATTTTTTATTGTGGCATTGCTGGTACAAGTCACCTCTAAGGGTCCCATCTTCTACTGGTCTCAACGTGTTGGGAAAAACAATACTCTTTTCTTAATGCCAAAATTTCGCACTATGTGGATTGACACGCCGGCAATAGCTACCCATTTGCTGAATAATCCTGAAGCACTGCTAACTCCTATTGGCTCCTTTTTACGTAAAAGTAGCTTGGATGAGCTACCACAGCTTTGGAGTATCTTTAACGGAGATATGAGCTTTGTGGGTCCGCGCCCTGCTTTGTTTAACCAAGATGATTTGATAGCTCAACGTACAGAAGTAGGAATACAAGCACTGACACCAGGGCTGACGGGATGGGCACAGATCAATGGACGGGATGAACTGCCAATTCCAAAAAAAGTAGCCCTTGATACAGAGTATTTACAGCAACAATCTTTCTGGTTTGATTTAAAAATACTTGCTTTGACTTTTATCAAAGTAGTTAAGAAAGAGGGTGTTATTCATTAAAATATGATCACGTTGATAAACTCAAGCCATTTAGTTAAAATACCCCATTAAAACAGAGGACACCTATATCATGCTAAAACTACAAGATGATCGTACTTCCTTAAAAATGCTCTTTGTTTTTATCCTAATTGCGTATATTTTTTCAGTTGTAATGCGCTTTATTTGGGTCAATGAAATCAGTAGTATTCCTCAATTTCATTGGAATAATGAACTAATGATTAACACCAATGATGGCTATGCCTTTGCGGAGGGAGCTCGTGATATTCTGCAAGGTCATCATGAAGAAAACGATTTATCATGGTCGTATTCGGCTATCTCTCAATTGACCGCCTTTCTGGCTAAAATTATTCCCGTTAGTTTTGAGACTCTTATCCTTTATATGCCCACCTTTATAGGTTCACTCATTGTCATACCTCTTATCCTTATTGGACGAGCTCTCAATCAAACTACAATGGGATTTATTGCTGCGCTCATGGGTTCGATCGCTCACAGCTACTACAATCGTACTATGACAGGTTACTATGATACCGATATGCTCAATATCGTATTTCCTGTACTGGAGATGTATTCACTGATTCTCGCCCTCACGTACCAGCGAAACCGTACCCTCATTCCTATTACCATTTCTATTGCATTATATCAATGGTGGTATCCTGGAGCATATGCCTTTGATAGTGCTCTTTTTCTCATGGTTATCGGATATGCTCTTATCTTTGAGCGCAAGAATGTGTATCTTTATAAAATCGCTTTATTTATTCTTATTGGTATTTTAGCTATTCCTCTTGTCAGTAAAATCAGCCTAGCCCTTATTCTTTTTGCTTTCTTTCACTTTCAAAAAGAGCTTTCTATAAAACTTTTTTGGCCTCTTTTTACTGCAATCGCAGGAATTTACTTTTTTACCGGTGGAATCGATCCTATTTGGACTCTTCTAAAAGTATACATTGTCCATAGTGCCTCTGAAAATACAGTTACTACATCCCTAAATTATTATAATGTTATAAACACTGTACGGGAAGCGGGACATATTCCTTTCACTGTTTTTGCAGAACGTATTAGTGGGCATACAATTACTTTTATACTAGCATGTATCGGTTATATTATGGCTCTCATCGCATATCGTCCTCTTCTAATTACTCTTCCGTTGGTTGGGCTTGGATTTATTGCCACATTTGCAGGATTACGTTTTACTATTTATGCTGTTCCCGTCATGGCCATTGGGTTTGCCTATTTACTTATATTTCTCACTCAACGCATTGAAAAATCATGGCTTAAATATGCCACTCTTTTTGTTTTTATCGGAGCAGGTATTTATCCTAATTATCTTCATATCAAAGAATACATGACTCCAACGGTTTTTACAACTCAAGAAGTAACCTCTCTTGATCAATTTCGAAAAATTGCAAGCAGAGATGATTATGTTGTTACATGGTGGGATTATGGTTATCCAATCCGTTATTACAGTGATGTCAAAACATGGATTGATGGAGGGAAGCATTCTGGAGATGTAAATTATCCAGCTTCTTTTGTACTTACAGCACAAGATCAAAATTCTGCAACACATATGATGCGTCTATTCACGGAATACACAGAGAAAGGCTATAAAGACAGCAACAAAACTCAAAATGATTTTGAATATATGATGACCAAAGAAGGATTTAAAGATCCTGAAGAATTTTTAACCGCATTAGCTTTACCCGAATATAAGCTACCAAAAAAGAGTAGAGATATTTATCTCTACCTGCCATTGCGAATGATGGAAATTTTACCTACTATTACCCTCTTCAGTAATTTGGATCTTAAAAATCTGGATAATCGAGACCAGCCTTTTTTCTATGCAACTCAATCAATGCAAGATACAGGTAAAACTCTCGAACTAGGAAATGGCATCTCTGTTATTAAAGATAAAAATATTGTCAAAATCGGGAATCAAGAAGTTCCGATTAAAGCTTTTTACCAAGTTGGCTATGACAAAACCAATACACTTCAAATTAACGAGCAGCACTTTACTTCCGATGGTTTAAATCTCATTTATATGGCAAGCTATGGACGATTTTTAGTTTTGGATGATTTTTATTTCAACTCTACTTATATTCAAATGTTTATCCTAGATCGATACGACCGCAATCTTTTTATCCCTATTTTAAGTGACCCTATGACTAAAATTTATAAACTAAAAATATAAACAATGCAACAAGAAAAGCCAAGCGCACAGATGCTGACACCAAGCAGTACAAAACGGCTGATGTTTTTCGTCCTTGCGGATATCTTTCTTTCGGTTTTTACTCTTTATAGTGCGTATCTGCTCCGTTTTAATTTTGCCATCCCAGAAAATTTTCTCCTCCCCTTTTGGTATGTTGTATTTTTGATTATTGTACTAAAAATATCTACGATTGCTCTCTTTGATGGCTATCGTTTTATTTGGCGTTTTTTTGCCCTTAATGATGCTAAAAAACTTTTTTTTGCCCATCTTTTAGCGTACACTCTGTTTTCTTTATTCTTTTTGGTTTTTCCCGAACCTTTTAATCCCTTTCCTAGAAGTGTTATTATTATTGATCTACTTCTCTCCTTTATTTTCTTAGGGGCACTACGTTTTTCCAAGCGGCTTTTGATAGAGTCAAGCGGTAGCATCAGCAAACTTAAACCGTCTATCATCATAGGGATATCCTCTAACACCGACACTCTTATTAAAAGTTTGTTAAAAGGAGATTACTATCCTCTTGCCATTATCGCGGTACTGGACAAAAATCAGAATATGGTCGGCTCAACGATTCACGATATCAAAGTATATAATTTTCATCAACTTTCCGAAATTGTTCAAAAACACCCTATAACTGCTGCAGTCATCGATGGGACTTTGCCACAAAAAACATTGCAACAAATTTACGCCAACCTCAAAGAAACTTCCATACAGGAAATCAAACGCTCCATTAACTTAAGCGACACAATCAGCTCAGTTGAACCTCTTCGTATCGAAGATCTTCTAGCCCGTCACCCCAAAGATCTTGACACCCAAACCATCGATAACTTTATACAGGGTAAAACGATTATGATTACCGGGGCAGGAGGAAGTATCGGGAGTGAAATTGCCTTACAATGTCATCTCTTTGGCGCATCAGAACTCATCTTAATCGATCACAGTGAATACAATCTTTATCAAATCGGCGAAAAACTTCCCAGAGCCCACCTGCGACTGTGTAATATACTCGATCGCACTATGCTTGATTCCATTATCAGCATTGGCAAACCCGATATCCTTATTCACGCTGCCGCCTACAAGCACGTTCCTCTGTGTGAAGCCAACATCCATGCGGCGATTACCAACAACGTCATTGGAAGCTGCAACGTCATCGACAGTGCCATCGATCATAATGTTGCCAAGATCGTCATCATATCCACTGACAAAGCGGTACGGCCCACGAACATCATGGGAACGACGAAGCGGATCGTTGAACTCTATGCCCAAAACGTTGATTCACGAAACAGCGAGATTGTGGCGGTTCGTTTTGGGAATGTTTTGGGTTCCAGCGGAAGTGTTATTCCAAAATTCAAAGAGCAAATCGAAGCAGGCGGACCCATCACCCTGACACATCCTGATATAACTCGCTATTTTATGCTCATTAGCGAAGCGTGCCAGCTCGTTCTTCAAGCAGCTGCTATTGCCCGTGGCGGTGAACTTTTTATTCTTGACATGGGAGAACCTATTCGGATTATTGATTTAGCGCGCACGATGATTCGACTTTATGCGCATAATGATATTGAGATAGTGACCACGGGATTACGTCCGGGGGAAAAACTGTATGAAGAACTTTTGATTGATGAGAGCGAACAAAAAACCGCTTTTGATTCGATTATGATCGCAGGGTCAACGCTCTATCCTATCGAGCAATTGCGTAACGATATTCAAACGCTTCTGCTCTCAAATGAACCCATTAATGCTCTTCGTCAAATCGTCCCCGAATTTACAAACCCTGCGGTGTAAATAATATTTCGATCGGGAACGGACGATCGATATGGTACCCTTGCGCAAAGTCCACATTAAGCTCATTAAGCACATGCAAGACAGCAGCAGTCTCAACATACTCACAAATGGTTGCGATGCCCATAACGTGCCCTATTTGGTTAATGGCATCTACCATTGCGCGGTTAATCGGATTAAGATGAATATCATGAACGAAAGAGCCATCTATTTTTAAATAATCGATCGGCATATTCTGCAAATACGAAAACGATGAGAGCCCGCATCCAAAATCATCCAATGCAAAACGGCATCCCAATGCTCGAAACTCATTGATAAACTCCAAAGCATTCGTCATATTCCCAACTGCTTCGGTCTCTGTGATTTCAAACGTTATCGTGTGATAGGGGACACCATAATTTCCGAACAATCCACGTATAAAATCTTTTGTCCTCGCATCACCCAAAGACGCGCCTGAAATATTGATACTAAAATACGTCTCTTCATTCACTTCATGCCAAATCTTTGTAAAGCTTTTAAAGGTATTTTCCATCACCCATCGATCGAGTTTGGGCATAAAACCATAACGCTCTGCTGCGGGTATAAATGCCATAGGAGGGATAATCTCCCCACTTTCTTCACGAAGCCGCACTAAAACTTCATAATGCCTACGTTGAAGCGGATCTAAAACGGGAACAATCGGCTGAACGTACAAAACAAATGAATTAGTAATCAACGCCTCTTCAAGCCGTCCAATCCACTGCATTTGGTTGCGGCGCTCTTGAATCGTTGCGTCTTTTGGATGTGCTACGTGAATACGGTTTCGACCGCCGTCTTTTGCCGCATAACACGCAGCGTCCGCTTGAGACAAGAGATTGGTCAAAGTGCAGCACTCTTTCATAATTCCTACCATCCCTATACTTGCCCCTATTCGGAAGGTATTGCCTTGATAATTAAATCGATACTCGCCTATCGCATTAAGCAACCGCTGACCTTGTAATTGAGCATCTTCAAGAGTCGAATCAATATAAATAATCCCAAACTCATCACCGCCTAATCGCGCAACCACGTCACACTCTCGTGCAGAACGCTTTAAAACAAGAGCGATCTGGCGCAAGAGCTCATCTCCTGCAATGTGTCCGCACTTGTCATTGACGATTTTAAATTGATCCAAATCGATGTAGCACATCACATGAGTCGCTTCACCTTTCTTCGTACTCTCTATTGCAGCTTTGAGGCGCTGCTCAAACTCATAACGATTCACCAACCCGGTAATCGAATCCAGCTTAACCATTTTTTCCAGTTCTTGCGTACGGCGAGAGACTTCGGCTTCAAGCGATTCATTGTAGTTTTTAAGCTGTACATTCAATTCATGGTTCTCAAAATCAGCACGGGCAAGTTGATCGGTATTGATCGTCACTTTATATGTCAGCCAAAATAAAAGAGAAATAATGACAACAATATTAAGATCGCGCCAAAATGTATCCGTAATAAACATAAAAAGTGCTGCCAAAAATCCGATAGCAAATACAAATCCATTAAATTGTATTCCCGTACACTTAGGGGCTGCAAGGGAGCAATAATCACACCTTGCATACGGTTTAAACCCATTCCGAGCAAGAATACAATTTTTATTCGTAGTCAATTCCTGCAAATCACTAGAGCACGATGAAGATTTTTGCAAACTTTTAAGCCCTATGTAGCCTAACACTGAAAGACAAAAGCCAAAAAAGGTGCTAATCATCATAAACACCCCTATAAATGTCCCTATCAACCATGTAATGAGAGGATAATAGAAGAAAAATCCAATAGCAATAGAGGAGACCAGCAGCCGTAGGAACAACTCAAACCATTCACTCTCTCGATTCATAAAATAGGAGCGTTCATACGCAGGAGAAATGGTACAGATGGATCGCTTGACCATCAATTCAATAAAATGTAAAAGCCAACTGGTCGGGGAATAATGGAGGGTGGTGATAAGCGTAAATAAATTGATAGCAAAATAGAGATAAAAAAGTCCGATATTTTGTAAAAATACCCCAAAAATCATAATAAAACCTAAAACCAAGCGATTGAATTTAACCTCTCCCGGTGTAGACGATTGATACATAAACCACAACATACTTCTCATCCTATTATCACAAAAATATCACTTTTGTTTATAATACTCATAAAAGTAAAAAAAGGAGCTTAACTCTCGTCATTCCGTGCCATGACACGGAATCCATTCACTATTTATGGATACCGTATCAAGTGCGGTATTACAGTTCCGTTTTTAACGCAGCCCCATTCGAAGCATTAGAGACAAGAAGGCTGTAACGTTTAAGCCACTTGGACGTAATCTCTTTTTTGTGTGGTTTCCATGCATGACGACGCACAGAAAGTATCTCTTCATCGACATTGAGCTGAAGCAAATGGGTATCGACATCGATTTGGATCTCATCACCGTCTTCGATGAGAGCAATAAGCCCCCCCTCAGCTGCTTCCGGACTCACGTGCCCGATGGATGCACCTCGTGTTGCTCCGCTAAAACGTCCGTCTGTGATCAGTGCTACGCTCTCACCCAGTCCCATACCCATAATCAGTGCCGTTGGAGCTAGCATCTCTTGCATTCCAGGACCCCCTTTTGGTCCTTCGTAGCGGATAACAACAACATCTCCCGCTTTGACTTTATGACCCATAATTCCAGCAATAGCTTCATTTTGGGAGTTAAAACAAATCGCTTTTCCCGTAAATTGACGCATATTTGGAGTGATTCCTGCGGTTTTGACAACAGCACCCTCAAGCGCTAAATTACCGAATAAAATCGAGAGCCCTCCGACTTGAGAAAAAGCATTTTCATTAGTATGGATAATATTGGTATCTTTGATAACCGCGTCTTTAATCCGTTCACCCAGTGTCTCACCGGTAACCATCAAGGCATCAAGCTCCAGTAAACCGCCTCGACGACTTACTTCTTTCATAACGGCATTAACACCGCCCGCACGGTTGATATCGTCCATGTGAACGGTCGAAAGTGACGGAGAAATTTTTGCGATATGAGCAACTTTTTCCGAAATTTCATTGATTTTGTGAATGCTGAAATCAACTTCCGCCTCTTTGGCAATACTCAACAAATGCAACACGGTATTGCTTGAACCGCCCATTGCCATATCGATAACAAACGCATTATGGATCGCTTTGTCATTGAGAATATTACGCATGTTCCACTTCTCACTGTTTTTATCCAGTGTCATTTCGACAATACGCTTCGCAGCTACTTTGACCATCGCAATACGCTCAGGTGTCATTGCCAAAACCGTACCGTTACCCGGTAACGCAACCCCCATCGCTTCACAAAGGGTATTCATCGAGTTTGCCGTAAACATTCCCGAACATGACCCGCCGCTTGGACACGCTTCACACTCGATCTCATAGAGTTCTTCATCACTCATCTTGCCATTGGCGTGTTGACCCACGGCTTCAAATGCTGTTGCAAGATCGATAGGCGTTCCATCTTTTTTATGCCCTGCCTTCATCGGTCCGCCAGAAACAAAAATCGTCGGAACATTTACACGAAGGGCTCCCATTAACATCCCCGGAACGATCTTGTCACAGTTGGGAATACAGATCAACCCATCAAGCTTATGCGCATTCATCACCGTCTCGATACTGTCCGCGATCAACTCACGACTTGGTAAACTATACAACATCCCGTCATGCCCCATAGCAATACCGTCATCCACGCCGATGGTATTAAACTCAAACGGTACACCGCCCGCTTCGCGAATCGCTTCTTTTACGATGCGACCGTACTCTTGAAGAAAAAAGTGCCCCGGAATAATGTCAATATGAGAGTTTGCAACACCAATAAACGGCTTACTAAAATCTTCATCTTTTAATCCCGTTGCTCGCAACAAACTTCGGTGAGGAGTTCTGTCAAACCCTTTTTTAATCGTATCACTGCGCATAAAAATTCCTTAATTATTTCAATATTTCTCATTATAGCGAATTTTTTATTCCTGCCTCTTTACATACATTATTTTTTTTGCTATACTTCCAGTCCACAAAAAATGCGGGAATAGCTCAGTGGTAGAGCACGACCTTGCCAAGGTCGGGGTCGCGAGTTCGAACCTCGTTTCCCGCTCCATATACCTCAGTTGAAATATCAAGATTTTGATGTTTTAGTTGAGGTATTTTTTTGTTATCGTTGCCCGGATGGCGAAATCGGTAGACGCAAGGGACTTAAAATCCCTCGGTGGTAACACTGTGCCGGTTCAAGTCCGGCTCCGGGCACCACAATTACATGGATGGTGGCATGGCCAAGTGGTAAGGCGCTGGTTTGCAAAACCTTGACCCCCAGTTCGAATCTGGGTGCCACCTCCAAGATGTAAAATATGCTCATTTTTATGCGGGTCACTGGCAGAGTGGTCGATTGCACCGGTCTTGAAAACCGGCGAGGGTTAAACCTCCTAAGGTTCAAATCCTTAGTGGCCCGCCATCATACTTACATAACTCCCTTATTTACGATACTTTCAGACTTTTACAAATCAATTTATCTTATATCATTAACCAGATTGCTCTCCGGTCGCTTTTTTGAACAATGTACACTTTTATGGATATTTTTGAGGAAAAAAGACACTAATTTGACACATTCATTTCACTCGATCTTCCTAATCATTACGCCGATGCGACTAGATGTTATTTACCTTGTTTCACATCTTTAAGTTTTTGTAAAAATCCATCCGGTGATGCACCGCCTACCATCATCCGACCCACTTGTTTACCCTCTGAGTTTAAAAAATAATAGGTCGGTGTTCCAAAAACTTGATAACCGGATGTGCTTGGATATCGACCTCGATAGGGACAAAAAAGTTTTTAACATATTCAATTACCTCTTCGTTGTCATACGCAGTACTTTTCATATAATTGCACATTTTACACGTTTTTGTTGAGAACATTAGCATGACGATCTTATGCTCTTTTTTGGCTTTTGCCAATCCTTGCTCATAAGAATCTGCCCAATCGAGCTCTGCCAATAATGAACTCGTTAAAAATAAAGTGAGTAAGAGAATTTTTTTCATTATTTCTCCAATGATTTAATATGTGTTATAAATGCTTGGGTATCTTTATATCCATTCAAATCAGCACCTTGGATTTGAACGCCTTTTTCACAAAAAAAGATCATTGCAGGTGGGCCGAAAAGTCCAAACCGTTTTGTAAGTGCTTTTTCTTCATCACTATTTTTAGTTATGTCTGCACGCAGCAATACATAATTTTTAAGTATTTCGATTACAGCAGGGTCTTTAAATGTGACGCCATCGAGTTCTTTGCACGAGGTACACCAGTCCGCATAAAAATCAAGCATTACTTTTTTCCCTTTGCTATCGGCTAAAATTGCATCGAGTTCTTCAGAAGAATGGATCGTTTTAAATGTGATTTCTTTTGATGCTACCCCTTGTTGCTCATTGGCGAAACTCAGAGGAGCAAGAGGATTTTCGCCCCCTTTAACCCCTCCATAAAGCAGCATCAAACCATAGGCGAGCAGAATAATCCCGACCCCTTTATAAAAGGCCTTTATCCCTTTGTAATGGCCGTGAAGGGATTCAAGTGCTCCAAAATAAACAGAGACGATAATAAGCAAGAAAGCCCACAGCAACATTGCAATGGATGGCGTCACAATACGGCTAAGCATTAAAATAGCGATAGCAAGCATTACGACACCAAAGATGTGTGACACTGTATCCATCCATCCACCGGGACGAGGCATATATTTACCGGCACCTATGCCGATCAATAGTAGGGGAATTCCCATTCCGATACTTAGTACAAAGAGGGCTACTCCACCCAGCAGTGCATCTCCACTTTGACCGATATAGACAAGTGCTCCAGCAAGCGGCGGTGCGACGCAAGGACCTACGATTAACGCTGAGAAAAAGCCCATAATGGCCACACCGATATAACCACCTTTGGAACTGGCATTTTCAGATGACTTTGAGAGCTTTGTTTGCCACGAGTGAGGAAGCCCTATTTTAAAGAACCCAAACATCGACATCGCCAACCCTACAAAGAGGAGTGCAAACGTCGAAATAACCCACGGATTCTGCATTGCTATTTGTATATTTCCGCCAAAAAGTCCTGCCAAAACACCTGCAATCGTATAGGCAACCGACATAGCAAGGACATAAACCAAAGAGAGCATAAACCCTCGCGTAGCATTCATATTTTTACCTTGTGCTACGATGATGGAAGAGAGGATCGGAATCATCGGAAAAATGCACGGGGTAAGGGAGAGTAAAAGCCCAAAGGTAAAAAACGTCAATAAAATAAGTGGAATATTACCTTCGATAAATGTCTGGGTAATTTGATCGGTTTCCGATACAACGATAGGACTTTTTCGCACGGTTGGCTTGGAGATGTTGATATCGCTTTTAACCACAGCAGGAAGAGCAATGGGCTCAGCTTTTTGAATATCAGGAGCTTTAACGACTTCAGAGATAAGCTTTGTCGAATTGATTTTTATAGCTATTTTTTCTACAATGGGTTCATAACACAATCCATCTTCGGAACACCCTTGAAACTCAAGCTGTAACGTAACGGGAATTGTGCCGCTTAGCGGTTTGGATGTTTTAAGTGTAATGATTATTTGAGGAGATTCCGTAAAAACAGCTTCCCCATTGTGATCGACCCCTTCGGGCAGGGTAATGTGATCGATTTGAATACCACTGTTGCCAAGAATTTTCGCGTGCAGTTTTGATTTGTAAAGGTAGATATGATTACCTATCTCGATTTTAGCGGCAATATCTCCGTTTTTATTGACAACAGCAGAAGGCTTGAAGGCATCTTCTGGCATTAAAAATTCAGAGCCAAAAAGAGTGATACAGCTTTGTAAAACAATTAAAAATAAACGTTTTAGCATTGAGAACCTTTAGCTTGATGAATAGGTTTCAAAATAAAAAAGCAATAGTGTTGTTCGCTTCCACTGGGAGTGATATGAGTTTCATCAATCACTTCGATAATATCAAAATGATCTTGAACGAGATTTTTCATTTCCTCTTCATTGTATTGACGCACCGGCAATGCACTGCAGCTATCGGGTCCATTTACACCAAATGTACCAATAATGGCGCGACCTTCAGGAGAGAGTGATTTATACAGTGTTTCAAGATAAGCTTGCTGTTCTTCCTCTTTTTGTAGGAAATGAAACACTGCACGATCGTGCCATACATCAAATAACTTTGCTGATGAAAAAGTGCAGACATCACCGACATAATAAGTAGGTAAATCAGCCGTTGTACCTAGCCGCTTTTTGATAATTTCCAATGCACAGGCGGAAAGATCGAGCAATGTAATATCTTTATAGCCTGAATCAATCAAGACATCCGCAAGCTTAGAAGCCCCACATCCGACATCAATAATGCGATCTTTGGACGTTGATCCGATTTTTTTTAGAAGAGTAAGTGTCATAGAAGGCGTTTCTTGATACCAGCCGACTTTACTCACATCCTTTGTTGTATAAACGTTTTCCCAGTGACGCTGTTTGACGTTTCCATCACCTTTGGTCGCTCTAAAAGTAGCTCCAACGGTGATGGATGATGTCGTGTAGTGATTGATTCCCATAAACTCAACATCCACCAATCCCGCTTCGTGCATCATCTCAATGAGCTCTTCTTTTTTGAGTGTTCCTTCAACACAGTTAGCCCAGTCACCGGAAGAACTTTGCGAACAGCACGATGTTGCACACGTTCCCTCAGAAATATCGATCATATCAGCGAAATAGAGCTTTCCATCCGATTTTAAAACACGAAAAATTTCTGCAAATACTTTTGGCTTCGAGGAGGCGAGATTAATAGCACCATTAGAGATGACTATATCAACACTTTCGTTCTCAATAGGGAGATGCTCAAGATTACCTTCAATGACTTCGACAGTCTCAAAGTCAGCTTCCTGTGCGTGACGTTGTGCCGTTTCTACCATCATCGGTGTTAGATCGACTCCGATAACTTTCCCCGTTTTCCCCACGTGCAGTGCTGCAACACATACGTCAACACCCGCTCCGCATCCAAGATCCAAAACAGTCGAGCCTTCAGGAAACTCTCCGATTGAAAAAGGATTGCCGACAGCGGCACAGTAATCCCAAAGATGCGAAGGAAGAGCATCAAACCACCCATCGCTATAGCCGTGAGCTTTGGCGTTATTTAACCCTTTGTCCCAGCCAAAATCTTTTTCGGGATTAAGAGCTAATTCGGTGTAGAGAGCAATAACCCCTTGTGTAGCACATTCTGATGAAGCCATAATGAATCCTTGTGTATAGCAATTTAGCTATTTTGCTAAATTGTTTGCACAATGGTATAATATTGCACATTAATTGTCAAGGTGCCCCCGATGCTCGATATGGATAAAAAAATAAAAATATTTAAAGCTCTCGGTCACGAGACACGATTCTTGATTTTCAAGAATGTCTTTACCGGAGGTTATGCTTGTTCTATCGACCTGACTAAACCCAAAGACGACATCATTGCACAAGCCACGTGTGTTAGTTCCATTGCTGAGCATTTCAACTATTCGTTACCAACGATTTCACGTCATCTTAAAGAGCTTAAAGATGCTGATATTATCATAATGCGAAAAGTGGCAAGTAAAATTTACATCGAACCAAATTTTGAGACAATCAAAGAAATAGCGGGATGCTTTGAGAATCTTGTCAATAGCTTTGAAGAAAACCGCACCTATATATTTGACAATACGAAGGCGGAAGCTTAATCCCCTTTAATTTGTTTTTCAGTTTTAAACCAATACCATTCGTTTATCAATTTAGCAAATTCGCTAAATAAGTAATTGGAGACACAATGAAAAAAATTGCCATAATGATGTTGTTAGCGATGGGGCTTAATGCTGCACAATTCAACTGGATTTATACCTATAAAGAAGCGAGCGCAAAAGCTCTTAAAGAAAATAAACCGATGGTTGTTTATATGCACCGTCCTGGTTGTGAATCGTGCGATTTTTTAGAACAAAAAGTTTTCTCTGATGAAAATTTGAGTGATTACGTCAACACGCACTATGTGCCAGTATTGCTCAATGTTAAGAAATCTGATGCTCCAAAACAGCTTGTTGTTAAAGCGAGTCCCGTATTTCATTTTGTCAACGGCAAAGGAGAGTTTGTTGAAGAAACCCAATATGGTGGAAAAAATGCAAAAACTTTTTTAAAAATTCTTCAAGATGTAGAACTAAAGTTCAAGCAAAATAATCACTAACTAAACTGCATGCAATCCAAGAGACGGATACATAAGCCGTTGCAGAAATGAGAGATGCCCCACTAAGTGCCATAGTACGAGGATTACTGAAAAATATGATACATGAATGAAGATTATCTTAAGTATGCCTGCCTCGCTAGACCAAGTAGTTTCTCCGCCATACTTTCGTTGCATGAGGCACGGAAAAGACCCATTTTAGACTTTAGCAAATATCGCAATATAGCTCCTATATGGGAGTTCTATACCTACTTGGCACTTTGTTTATACGTCCTTGAAAACCGGCGAGGGTTAAACCTCCTAAGGTTCAAATCCTTAGTGGCCCGCCATCACAACACAAAAATTCTTCTAAATCAACTTTTCCATCACATACATTATCAACGGCAATGTCACCAACGATACAATAATCCCATAACCAACCAATGCAGCACTCAAAGCAGGTGCAAATCCTGAAGCAATTGCAAGTGCTCCCGCCGTAATCATCGAGGGCATCCCTGATTCTAACACTGCCGTCTTCAAAGCAAGTGGCTCTACTCCCATCGCAAATAAAAGTCCAAATGCAAAAAATGGCATCACCACAAGCTTTAAAACCAAAGCTTTGGATAAAAGCGGATAATCAAGCTCTCCTCCTAATCGCATCGAATACCCTACAGATACCAAAGCAAGAGGGACGAGTGTCGAAGAGAGCAGTTGAATATAAGGCTGTATCGAATCAGGCATTGATCCAAAAACCAAAGCAAATAGGAGAAAAATAAACGGTGGAAAGAAGAGAAGTTTTTTGATAATTAGTCGTTTATGAAACGATCCGGTCTCATAACGGGCAATCACCGCCGCTCCATACAAAGAGAGAATTAAAAACGTCCCAAACTGGTCATACATCAAAACATAAGGGATTGCCTGTTCGCCCAAAAGCGTGTGAATGATCGGTATCCCAACAAACGAGGTATTTCCTAAAGGGATAACCAAAAGGAGTGCTGCACGAACATGAGGTGGGTGATTTCTCGTCATAGCAAGAACAATAGCAATTACAATCGGAAGCAGCAACCAAGGTATAAGAATCACACTTAATGCGGAAAAGTCCAAATGAATTTTAGGTACTTGTATTAAAACCGTCGCTGGGAGCGAAACATAAATAACAAAAAAATTAAGACTTTTAGAAAAATCGGTCGGGGCATCGGTTTTTTGGAGCACCACTCCGATCATCAATAATGCAATAATAAATATAAATTGTTCCATCATCTCTCCTAAAAAATACTATATCAACGATCCAGTATCTCTTCGGTCTCAATTCGAATATAAGGGTTTTTTCGGGTTTCGATAAGAATCATATTTAATCGATTTAATACACTTTGAGGGGATTTAGCGGAATCAAATGTATCCAGTGCAATACAAGAGGTATGATTCTTAAAATATTCATCCAACCGATACATGATATTTTGTGACGCCTTATACGCATTATCTTGCTTGGTAAATGCAAAAATGACAAAGTAATGGTTATCATCAAGCTGTATAAGCTGATCAGAAATCCTAACATGCTGTGACAATTCGACAACACTTAAGGGCTGTTCATGATACAGCAAAGCAAAAGTTGCATCCACTTGAAACCGCTCAGAAGTATAATACGCTTTTTTTACGAGAACATTGACCCTGTTTACATTATTAAAATTCATCTTATTCCAATAAATGATTTAATTTACAGGAGTATACCATTAATGCCACAATTTATAAAAATCTCATTTTGTCCGATATAGATATAACTCCAAATAAAGGAGAAAAAATGGATCCTATTAATTCGAATACGATGACCGCTTCTAGTGTATCTGCTTTAAAAAAAGCAATAGATTTAGAAGGTCAAGGGGTAATGAAGGTATTGGAAAGTGCGCAAGTGCCTCCTATTCAACAAAACTCAGGTTCGTCTATTACCGGTATTGGTCAAACGCTTGACCTTCTCGCATAATCTTCTCACCATCTTTATGGTGAGTTGTTACTATAATGTCACACCTTCTACCCATTGAGAACTTTATGAATCTAACGTATACCTCTCCTAAAATTTCATTTATGACCATTTTAAAATGGCAGCTTTCCAAGCGCTTCACTGCAAAGGACAAATCAATCAGCTCAATGTCTGTTCAACATCGCGACAAGCTCCCTGATGGTGATTATACGCTTTGGATGGGACATGCAACCCTTTGGATTGGATTAGACAACAAACACATTGCTGTCGACCCTGTATTGGAGTCCATCCCGATGTATACACGCCACACTGTACTGCCGATACCTCGCGAGAAACTGCATGCCGATGTCATCCTCTTAACCCATGCCCATTATGACCATTTTGACAAGCCTTCAGTTTTGAGCCTGCTGAAAAAAAATCCTGAGTGTATCATCGTAGCGCCCGCAGGATTTTGGCGTTATCTAAAAGGGCATATCGCAAGAGAAAGATGTTTTGAGCTGGAGTGG
>JAGXHZ010000153.1 GCA_024635855.1 Sulfuricurvum sp. | reverse complement strand
TCGTCAACATACCCCACAGTATTGTCAACTTTTGACAAAAACTCAGCAATGCTTTCCTGACTTTTAAAGACTTTTGGAGTACGATGACCCAGATAATGGGCTTGCAGCCAGTATTGCGCCAAGGTATTTCGATCTTCTACTAAAATATTTTGCTCGAATTGATTGCGCAGCGGATTATCAATCCCTAAATTCAAAGGGATGATTTTTTTGCCTCCCAATCGAAAACGTTTACCCAAATAAATTCCTCGAACCTCATCAATATTCATTGAATCAACACTAAAAGCATTTCCGGAAACAACAACAAGCGTCTCCCCTTCAAGCTGGAGCAATCCCCCGCATATCAATAAGATAAAAAGTGATTTTCGCATCTTTATCACCTACAAAAGAACCGACAAAGAAAAGAGCCAGCGGTTCAATTCACTCTCTTGGTGAGCTTCATATTCCCCTTTTAGAGCGACATTGCTAAGCGGTCGATAGGTATAACCCAAGACCGTATTAGCATCATGAAACTGTGTCAAAGGTGCTTTTTCAACCTCTATGCGAAGAATGCTATCGTGTTTTTCTCTCAAATGCCATACACTTTGAGCATACATATCATAAGAGAGTTTTCGATCTTGCATATCGTGCCGTACAATGGATTCAAAGAGAAAATCCCACTGTTTTTTTTCTATTTTAAGCGCACCCAGCACATACATAGATTCATATTCACTTAACTCATATCGAAAATATCCGCCTCCGAAACGCCATAACGTCTCTTTGTTTCCTACATCACACGCAACCGCATAATGTCGATCAATATTAAAATTATTGTATCCGGGATCAAGATCAGGATTGTTTTGCAGTGTTGCTGAAATACGAGATACTAAACCGTTTGATTCACGCGATTCATAGTGAGCTCCCGTCGTTAATTTCGGAAAAAAATCATTAACAAAATTGGGGCTGGAAGTGGTAGCGCGCAGCACATTAATGGGCATTTGATTCCAAAAACCGATGTCCGAATTAAATTTTCCAACGGTTATTTGCTCATTATCTCCAAAATAATAATCTCCATACAATCGTTCAATGTGAAATGTACTGCTACGACTTTCATTTGCATTGACACCGTATTCTTTTTTATACACGTCAGTAACTTCTAACTCTGCAAGAAAATCATACTGATCGAACTCGCCATACGCCAACAAAGCGATATCATCAATGTCAACAATTCTGGAATGTTTATTGACCTCATACATGGAAGAGATGTACCCGCTTAAAACGACAGGAGAATCTCCCACTTGCAATCCATCCCCAAAGGTATACTCTTGCGCATATACCGCACTGCATGCCACTACCCACGAAAGTACCAATTTAGTAACGTTATTCATACCGATATTATATACTGAATTTTTCATTGCTTTGACAAAAATTAATCCCTGAATAAACTATTCGCTTTGTAGAAGTTTAAAAGTTTGGGAAGATACAATACCAAAAATAACACAAGGAGATTAAATGCCAACAATTAACAAATACGTTGATATTGACACCGTAGAGAGAGAAGCTAAAAAAGATCTTATCGATCGTCATTCACCGTTCATCACGGTTGCAGGTGATGCTAAAAAAGGTGAAATGCTCGCAGTCAATGTAAAAATGGGTCAAGAATATACTCATCCGGATGATTTTGATCACTACATCGAAAGTATCACTCTTTTCAATGGTGAAACGAAATTAGCAATGGCATCATTTGTACCAGGAACATTGGGTAATGAAAAATCTCATGCTGAAGTAACGTTCAATATTCGCCCAATGGGTAAAAAATTAACCCTTGTTGCACACGGTTACTGTACAAAACACGGTGTATGGGAATCAACTCCAGTTATCGTAGAAGTAGAAGAAGTTTCTCAATGCTGCGGCGGTGGACACTGTTCATAAGTACCTTACTTGACCTCTAGGGGGTCAAGTCCTTATCTCATATATCTTCTTCAAATCTTACCATCACTCTAAAACTCATTTACTTTGTCTCGAAAGATAGTTATAAACTCCTGTTCCGACAATGAGCAGCGTTACCCCTATTATGAGGTAAAAAGCATTGATTATTTTACTGTAATCATCCAATACAATTTTAAATACTGCCATCAGAGATTCGATGGAGAGGGCAATGATAATAGAGGTAAGAAATTTACCGAGGGTTTTACTCTGCATCTCGACACCATAATCGAGACTTTTAAACAAGACCTCATTTTCAATCATCGTTTTTGCTAAATCATAAATAGCAAGTCCTATCGTAATCGAAATAATCGACGTAAATATTTTATGCATAACTTCATTTTGGTTATGATGCATAAAAAGAATACCTCCGAAAATATAGGCACCATAAAGAATTAAAAATACAGACACTATCCCCAGTAACAATCCGCCAAGACCCATTACTATTTTATTAACTTTCTCTAACACACTGTTGTGCTCAATAAGACGAAGTTCTTCGAGCAGTTTAAGCATATCAAAGTCGGCAACGAGATAAATATCATTTTCTTGTTTGACTACAGTAAGAGTTGGTCGCCCCGTCATGTGATGCAAGTAAGGGTTACTAATATAGACAGGTTCATCCATAAAGCTGTCCCACTTAAAATAAAAAGATTTATCGGCTCCTTGACGACCTTCATCATTCTCTTTTCGCCCATAACTAGGGGTAATTTGAGTAAAAGAAGATGAAACAGCGTAAATAATTTCTGCCGCTTTTTCAAATTCAAAGAACCGCTTCATATCCTGTGGATTTAATGAAATGGGATGAAAATTTTCCAAAATATTACGAAGATAAAATTGAGTGCTATTTTTATGTTCAGTGTAGATACTTATAATCCGTTTCATTCGAAAACTCCTTAGAACAAGTATTCGATTTATGTTGTACACCCCTTTGAATTAAGATAGATATTGATATCTAAAATAATTTATTATTTTTTGGCAAAATTTAGAGATATAAGATTATGATCTTTTATAAACAAAAGGAGGATACAATGAAATTTCAATTAATGAGCCTGCCTTATGCGCAGAACGCACTCGAACCTCACCTCTCGTCTGAAACTCTCTCATACCATTATGGTAAACACCATGCGGGATATGTGAACAAGCTCAATACTCTGATCGAAGGAACAGAGTTTATCGATAAATCGCTTGAGGATATTGTGAAATTTGCTAACGGTCCCATTTTCAATAATGCGGCTCAAGTTTATAATCATGATTTTTACTGGCACGGACTTTCCCCTGACCCCACCAATATTTCACCCGATCTTTCCGAACAAATAGCACAGGATTTTGAAACGTTAGAGCTCTTTAAAGAGAAATTTCTAACCATTGCTTCCGGATTTTTCGGTTCGGGTTGGATTTGGCTTGTTGTCACAGAAGATAAACATCTCGACATTCAAACGACTTCCAATGCAGACACTCCGATACGTCATGGACAGACACCTCTGCTTACCTGTGATGTGTGGGAACATGCCTATTATATCGACTACCGAAATGGACGTACGGACTATCTGGAGAACTGGTGGAAACTGATTAACTGGGAATTCGTATCGGATAACTTTCTACGTGTAAAGAGCTCTTAAGGGAGTTCTTTATCTCTTTTTAACGCCCTTTTTCTTATACTCTCATTTATGAACTCTTACCAAAATCTTGCTTTACTCGAAAACCTTTATCGACTCAAATCACTGGGATTTAACTATGTCGATCCCATAAATCCCAACAAAGCTGAAGCCCAAACCTCATCCCTCCCGAATTCGTATGAAATGCTCAATACGACGATAAAAGGATGTCATCTGTGTGATTTGAGCAAGTCACGCACGCAGAGTATGAACGGCTTTGGCAGCGCTCATCCTCAAATTCTTTTTTTAGATGCTTTTATCTCCAGTGCAGAGGACGAATCCAACACGTATTATGTTGGTCGTTCGGGTGTAATGCTTCGAGATATGCTCGAAAAGGTGCTTGAGCTCACTGTCAATGATGTTTATATTACCCACGCTGTAAAATGCAAACCGTTTGGTTTTCAACAGCCCTCTCCCAGTGAATGCAGCAGCTGTTCTCCATTCTTACACAAACAGCTCGAGATTCTTGCTCCAAAACTTATTGTTACTCTGGGAGAAGATGCATACCGTCTTTTAACCCATGACGAAAGCGACTATGAGCGTGTGCGCGGACAGCTCATCCCGTTTGGAAATATCTCCATTATTCCGATACATCATCCCACTTTTTTAGTTCGAAACCCCTCATTTAAAAAAGAGACCATGCGTGATTTACAAACCATCAAAGAAGCACTAAAATGAAAACTTTCCTGCTGATTTTAGTAATTTTCACTTCTTTATGGGGAGAATCACTCAAAATCGCCCTTATGGTTTCTCCCTCAGTAGTGGGTCACTATAGTCAAGCCACCTATAATGTCGCCCTCGCAACTCTCATGTCAGTACATTCTCCTTTTGAACTGACACTGTATGAAATGAACGATGAATCTGAAAAATCTATTGCCCAGGCAATGGAAAAAATAACCCATGACGATATGCAAGCCGTCTTAGCCCCCTTGACGCTAAACGGCGCCAAAAATCTGGTTAAAACCCAAACCGACAAAGTCGTTTTTATCCCTACCGTACACAAACGTGATGTTGGATCTTGTGGAAGTAATGTTATCTTTGGCGCTATCGATTATCAAGCTCAAATCGAAGCATTAACCCCCTATATGACAAGCTCGATAGCCGTTTTTTACGATGAATCCCCCGTAGGTTTAAGTCTCAGCCGCGCAACTCAAACCATCGCATCCGATGCCAAAAAATCGACTGCATTGTATGCCATTGATACCCAAGGATCAAACATTGTCAAATATCTGGGTAAACCTGCCGCTTTTTCCAAAAAAAGCATCATGATTCATCTCCCCATCGTCAAAACCTCTATGCTCGCAGCCCATTTAACCTTTACCGCAACTCACGAGCACAATCTACTCTCCACCCAAATCAATTTTGATCCGACACTCATCACCCTGACGCAGTACAAAGACCGAAAAAACATGATTGTTGCCAATTCTATCATCGAGCAAGTCCCCTCTATTTATGAAATCAATGCCCTGATGAATAATGATCTCACATTTGATTGGATTAACTATACCACCAGTGTCGGAACCGATTATTTGATCTCGTATCTCAATGGCAGTGAACGCCTGTACAGCATGCGTCTTATCGATTCACAGGTCATTTATCCTGTTGAGCTGATGAGACCCAAAGAGTTTGGATTTGAACCCATGATGAGTAAATAATCTACTATGATAAAATCCATTGAAATCTTCAGCCATCTATCCCCTGCACAACTCCAAAAGCTTGAAAATATTTCGCTTATTCGCCACTATGAAGCAGGTGAAATAATTTTTTATCAAGGAGATGCAAGTGAATATTTTCATTTTCTGCTCCAAGGTGACGTTTCGGTTTATAAATCCAACAACACCGAAACACTTGAAGTGCATCGTTTTCGCGCTCCGTGCATGATTGCAGAAGTAGCCACGCTTAAATCACTTCCCTTTCCTGCCAGTGCAGAAACTTTGACAGCCTGTACGATTTTAAAAATAGCAAAAGTACCCTTCATAGATATCCTTCACAACGATGCTGGGCTTAGTATCGCCATGATGAATTCCCTTATGAATAAAATAGGGACTCTCGAACGGGCACTAGAACATCTTAGCGCACCCGATACAATGTCTAAAACGGTTCGTCTGATGATGGAGCAGCCACAGCTTTTTAGTGAGCTAAAAGGGACACAAATCGCTAAAAAACTCTCCATTACCCCTGAAACACTCTCTCGAAATCTCACCAAACTCAAAAAAGAGAAACTTATTGCCCACCAACCGCACAAGCATTTCGAAATTCTTAATAAAATGGAACTTGAAAAATACATTTAGGAGAATAATTATTATTTAAGAGTCCTAGGGCTATACTCTTTTTAATAACTTCAAAGGAGTTTCAAATGGCAAAACGTGGAATATCAATCCTAAAGGGGATAGAAGCAAAAACCGTTGTTGATGTTCTAAATAAAGCGTATTGTGATGAGTGGTTGGCATATTATCAATACTTTATCGAATCCAAAGTTATCAAAGGGATTATGAAAGATGCCGTGATTGCGGAGCTTACATTGCATGCTGCTGATGAACTTCGACACGCAACGATGATTAGCGGTCGTATTATTCAGCTGGGCGGAACTCCGATACTGCATCCGGGAGAGTGGCTAACTCATTCAAATTGTAGCTATGATGCTCCTACCAACCCCGATGTTCGCGCGATCTTGGATCAGGCGATTTCAGGTGAACAATGTGCGATCAGTATCTATTCCAATCTTTTAGAACTCACCCGAGAAAAAGATATCGTAACCTATGATCTAATATCACAAATTTTGGCAGATGAAGTCGAACATGAAGAGGATTTGCAATCACTATTTGATGATATAGAAGAATTTGTTGCGCAATTCAAACAATGAAAAAAATAGTATTACTTTTTGCACTCACCTGTACTTTTGTAAGTGGTGCTGATATTTTTAAACTGGTACAGGCACTGGATCGTAATGATACAAAAGCTTTTAGTTCGATGATTATGAACCTAGAGGATGCCAATTTGGCACGATCAGATAACAATAAAAGTATTTTGATGTACTCATCATGGGTAGGAAATTTAGAAGCGGTTAAAAACTTAGTCGAAAAAGGGGCAAATATCAATGCTCAAGACAGTTCCAATGCGACCGCATTGCATTTGGCAATTTGGAAAAATAATACGAACATTGCTCTGTATTTAATAGAACATGGAGCATCGATATCCGCTATGAGCATGGATGGTATGACGCCCGCTGACATTGCCCTCCTTCGCTCCAACACCAAAGTAATCGAAGCAATCAATCAAGCAAAAGCAAAACTTAAAAGTCTATTCTGAGAGTCCTGACAAAAAGGCTCTCTCTTCCTCTGGAATCAGCACAATAGTACCTTCATGCGACAAATGAACCAGCTGTATTTCCATCACAAATAGTTTTTCTTCGTCACGGTAGACACTCTGAAGCAGAGTAAACGAAGCATTTTTCATACTTTTTAAAGTCGTCTTAACCTCTAATAGATCACCAAATTTCGCACTTTTAAGATAATCAGCCTCAATATGCTTCGCCACAAAATGACCCCCTGCCGTGATAGGAGAACGCCCCGCATCAAAAAAAAGCTGACTGCGAGCACGCTCGCAAAAGTTGAGATAGTTGGAGTGATAAACCACACCGCCGACATCTGTGTCCTCGTAATAGACTCGTATATTCACCTTTAAACTCCTATTTCTTGAGCTTTATCGTACATTAGATTATTGGCAGTACCAGATTCGTGCCCATTTTCCAAAAAATTTGTCCTCTTTTTTCGTAATGATTTATCTTTAAATATTCTATACAATGGCATTGTACCAAGTTGTAAATTTTTACTGAGTCTAATGCACCCAATTTGTATTAATCAGAATGAAATAAGGTGTATCAATGTACCCTACTTTATAATGTCTGAATAAAGGATAGAAATGTCGTATTTTATGTGGCTGATTTTTGCAGTAATAGCGTTTGTTATCGAAATGATACTCCCGACTTTTTTTGCACTGTTTGCCGGCATGGGGTTTTTAATTGCCGGTGCGGTCGCATTTTTCGCTCCTGAGGCACTTTTCTGGCAGTTGATGGTTGCCGCTGTTTTTATGATTATCGGTGCTATTATTTTTAAAAATAAACACATCGCTGATAGCAATACTACGGTCGTCGGAACACACAACGAGTTTGTCGGAATTTTGGGAAAAGCAACCAGCAACCTATCTCCCAATGAAGAAGGGAATGTTGAGCTGTATGAAAGTGTCGTTAGTAATCGTCATTGGAAAGCGCTTGCACTAGGTTCAGAAATAAAAGCTGGTGAAGCAATACAAATCGTAGAAGTACGCGGCAATACACTCATTGTCGAAAAACACATACAAGGATAAATATCATGGATGCAGGAATACTTTTTTCGTTAGTTTTAGTCGGCGGAGTTATTTATGCTCTTACTCGTATGGTGCGTATCGTCCCACAAGGTGAAGAGTGGGTCGTAGAGCGATTGGGAAAATACAATACAACCCTTCTTCCGGGTCTTCATTTACTGATCCCTTTTGTGGATATTGTCGCGTATAAAATCGTCACCAAAGAGCTGATTCAACAAACACGAGAACAAGAAGTGATTACCAAAGACAATGCGGTTGTTATCATCAGTGCCGTTGTTTTTTACCGCGTTACTGACCCGAGCAAAGCATCGTATTCGATCAGCGATTTTGAAAGTGCTGTGGGGAATATGACAACCACTACATTGCGTGCGGTAATCGGGGGGATGACCCTCAATGAATCCCTCTCACGACGAGATCAAATCAAAGCCGAAGTAGCCGAAAAAATTCGTGATTCATTAAGCGGTTGGGGATTGACGCTTGGTAACTTGGAAGTTCAAGACATCCGTCCAAGCCAAAACCTCCAAGAAGCCATGGAGCGGCAAGCAGCAGCAGATCGAGAACGAGAAGCGACTATCATGATCGCTGACGGAGAGAAAAAAGCAGCCGTCGCAAAAGCAGAAGGTCAAAAAGAAGCAGCTGTTTTAGAAGCTCAAGGGAGACTCGAAGCCTCTAAACTCGATGCACAAGCCAAAGCAGAACTTGCCGATGGGGATCGTAAAGCGATGATTATTGTTAGCCAAGGATTAGCAGGCGGAGAAACGGCGCCACATTACCTACTAGCGCAACGCTATATCGACAGCGTTCAAAATCTCAGTAAATCAGGTAATGCTAAAGTGGTCTTCATGCCATCAGATTGGCAGCAAAGCCTTGCTGGGGCAGTAGGATCATTGGGATATTTGGGAACCGCATTGGGTGAAAAGAAATAGTTTAATGCTCATTGCCATGACCCTTATTGCCATGACCTCTATCTTCCATACCGCCTTTTGATCCTCTCTCCTCACGACGTTCTTCGCGATATTGTGGTCGATTATGTGATCGATTTTTTTCACCTCGGTAATGTTCATCAATTCGATTATAATGTTCTCCTCTACGTCGTCGATCAATGACTTCATCGGGGCTAATACGGTGATAATTGGAGAGAAAACGAACGTTTACGAGATCAACTATCTCAGAATCTCGTAAATGATGGTTTCTGCCATATCCATACGCGTTTCCATAAGGAGGACGTGAATGTCTGTGAGTATTAACCACATAAAGAGTACGTGGGTCTAAACCAAGACGAAGACTAATATCCCACCAACTTTTTCCGCGCAGACGGAGGTCACTAATATATCGTGCATCTCTATGGGATTTACTCGCCAAGAAATAGACAACAGACATCTCCTCACGCGGTATTGAACGTTCGATCACCATTACTTCTTGTTGAGGGACACGGTAATAATCACCTATCGAGAGTGAAAAAGCGTTTACCCCCCCATCTGAACCCGAAACTCCTATATCAAAATTTGCGGCAGAAAGTGAAGTAGTTAAAATTCCTGTAATAAACGCTAAATAGAGTGCTTTTTTCATAATATTCCTTTTATCAAGATTACACATTGTAACCTATAAAGTGTTACCAAATAGTAAACACTAACATAGCTTTTATTAACCAATAGGAGTATAAACTGTCACTTTATTTTACGAAGGATTTTTATGACACAGTTTTTTCTTTTAGCTTTTGTGATTCTCATTTTTTATTGGATAAACAGAGGCTATTCACGTAATACACACACTTATTCTCGCAAGCAGTTTCAAGAGTTTGTATTAACGAAAGAGCATCTTGCCAAAAGTGAGCTAGGGCTTTTTGTCGCACTGGTTGCTAAAGTTGCCAAAGCGGATGGGAGAGTAGATGAACTGGAAGCGGAGCTCATCAGCAATATGTTCAACGACATCAGTAACCTCTTCCCCGAACCTCTCTCAACGAAAGAATTGCTCAAAGAGATTTTTGATTATGAAAAACAAATCTCCATTAATCTCGATCAAGTAGCATCAGCACTCGATGAAGCACTTGCAAACGATGCCCATAAACGTTCACGGATGATGCAGTTTCTCGTCAATCTCTCTTATATCGACGGAGTTTTGAGTCACAGTGAAGAAGAAATGCTTCGAAAAATTGCAAAAGGACTTCACCTCAGTACCGATGAGCTGAATTCTATGTTGGAACAATTCGGATCACTTCACAGTAAAAGTATCAAAGAGAGTTCGATCGATCAAGCTTATGCACTGCTAGGAATTACTTCCGAAACGCACACAGATGCTGTAAAAAAAGCATACAGAGCAAAAGTACGTGAATTTCATCCTGATATCATAAAATCGCAAGGAGCGTCAGACGAATATCTCAAAGAGGCAACAATAAAAGTACAAGAAATCAATGCTGCCTACGAGATGATTAAAAAAATAAGAGGGATTGGGTGAATTATTCGATAATATTATTTTCTTAAGCTTACGCTCTGTGCTATACTTTCATTAAATGAAAGTAACAAGCACAATAACACCATTAAAAGCATCCTATTGTGTGTACATCCTGCGATGCAGTGATGACACGCTCTATACCGGAATTGCTTTGGATGTGGAAAAAAGGCTCTTAGAGCACAATAGCTCATCAAAAGGGGCTAAGTATACCCATTCTCGCCGTCCGGTTACTTTAGAGTATTCGGAGATATGTGTGAATAAAAGCACCGCACTTAAACGTGAAATGGGTATTAAAAAAATGAGTAGACTCCAGAAAAACATCTTAATAACCCAAAGTATTCCTAAGCCATGACCGTAAAACAAGACCAATTCATAACAATTGAAACTCCCAATGGAAGAACCTACGGTGAATGCACGCATGCTGAAGTTTTGAGCATCCGCATGATTAATGGACAATTTGTCTCCACACTGCATATAAAAGACAAACCAAAACGCTTGTCACGAAAAGATGCATTACTCTACTACACACAAAAGCTTAAGCAACAATGGACTACCATCCACGATCTCTAAGCTTTAGGGTACGATCTGTTGAGCTTTAAGATGTGCTTCTTGAGCACTTTCATTATCCCCTGCTTTTTTATAAATAATTGAGGCTCTATTAAAATAGTCTGCACTGTTTGCATTTTTAATATCCAACATTTTTACCGCATTGTTAAAATCATTCTCGTTTGCAAAACACTCTGCTATATCTATTGCATGCCCGCGTTGAGAATGTGTTTCGATACTGTAATAGGCACCGTATTTATAGATTTCTTTACGTGTGTTACCTGCTTGATCATATTCTAAAGCAGCATTAGCACAATTTGCTTCGAGAAGGTAATTTTTGATACTGCTGATTTGTGATTCATAATGCTTTTGAACTTCTTTCAATTTTCGCTTTTGCAGTTCAGACATGATTAAAAGAGTGATTATTATACCTATCGTCAATACAAGTATCAGATTCAGAACTACCGACATTATCTTCTTTGATTTTTTTATTGACTCTTTCTTGGTAAATTTTGCATCGTTAGCCGTCATTTCGTTCACTGTATCTATGACCGTAATTTTAGTTGCTTTTTCTCCATCATGCTCAAAATCGACATCAGCACCAACGGTAAGTTTTTCCGGATTTGTACAGTCACCCATAAAAAAATGGTATTTATTTTCATTTTCATCTCTTAAAAATCCACTTTTCATATCACTGTTATAATCTAAGATTTTACCTTGCATCATTCTCAAGTTCCTTTCTAATCGCGCTTTTGCTTCGAATGTTTAATAGCGTCATAAGGTATTATAGCCGTGTTTAAATATTTAGGGAAGCTCCATCATCTCATCAGATGTAAGCTCAAAGCTAAAAATCTCCAAATCTTCTTTCATGTGCTGTTGTGACGTTGACCCGATCAAGGGGACAATCCCCATTTGAGTCAGATACCGATAGACGATTTGTGCTGGGGTTTTATTATATTTCTGTGCCAATGCAACGACTTCCTTGCTTCCTAGTATATGAGGGTTTGCAGTCAAGCTCCAAAAACTCTGATAAATAATCCCCTGCTCATCGCACCATTGGCGTAATTCAACATCGTATCCGCTCTCGGAATAAAATCTATTTTGCACGACAGAGGGTTTCACATCCGCATCAACATACAGGCGCTGCAAGAGTTCCAAATCATAACAGTTGCTAATTCCCAGCTGACGTGCTCCGCCACTATGATAAATGGCTTCCATTGCACTCCATACTTTCAGGAGGTTCGCATACGGGAAAAGAGGAGAATGCAAAACGAATGAATCCACATAATCAACACCAAGATTTTGTTTTGATACTTCGAATGAATTTGCTACTTGTATCTCTAATGGATCATTGGGATTATAGGGAATACGTTGAGGATCTTGACCTGAGAGTGGAGTGAATTTGGTTTGAATAAATAATTCTTCTCGCATAATACCGTGATTGCTCAAACGTGCAATCGCCTCACCCACGAGTGATTCTTCATAATGTTTGGGTTGGCATGCTGTATCAATTCCTCGAAATCCGTTCAAAACTGCCTGAACAACCAAATCAGCGGTATGCTCTTTTTTCCATGCCGTACCGTAAATAAGGGCTGGCATCTTGACATTTGCATTCGTCATAACGTAAGGGTGGACGTGCATGAGTATCTCCTACAAGTTGAAACTCATCGCAGTATAGTCGATGCAAACTCAGAATAAACTTTGCAATTTTTGTCGTTTATACTCCTCAGAGGAAATTTAAAAATACCCTATCATGCTATAATGGTGCACTACCATAGAAGGAAACTCTTGATGTCATTTTCCACACTCGGTCTCACAGATCAAATACTGCGCTCTCTTCACGAAAGCAACTACAATGAACCGACAACTATTCAAAGCGAAGTCATTCCTGTCGTACTGGCTGGGAATGATGTATTAGCACGTGCACAGACGGGAAGCGGTAAAAGCGCAAGCTTCGTTTTGCCCATTTTGGAACTTTGGTCAAAAAATATAGGGGAAGGCAAACCAAAAATAAAAGCGCTGGTTTTGACTCCCACACGTGAGCTGACGCTTCAGGTTGCCCAGACTTTCGAGACGTTTGGAACCTACTTGCCAAGAAAGCCAAATGTCGTGAGCATCATCGGCGGGGAAAGCCTTAGTGATCAACTCTTCACCATTCAAAAAGGGTGTGACATCGTCGTGGCAACCTCGGGAAGATTGCTCGAAGTAGTGAAAAAAAAGCAGATGAATCTTTCCCATTTGGAATTTTTTGTTCTGGATGAAGCAGATAAAATGCTGGATCTTGGTTTCGCGGAAGAACTTGAACTTATTTTAAAAGAGATTCCGACTAAGCGTCAAAACCTCTTGTTCTCTGCAACCTATCCCCCTAAAATGCAAACTATTGCCTCTCGAATTACTCAAAATCCGGTAGAAGTGACTCTCGATTATGAAGAGCCGACTGTTGAGAGTATCGTCCAACGGGTGATCGAAGTTAACCATGAAAATCGCGGTCCTCTTCTTCGCAATCTTTTAGAAACTGAAAAATGGGAACAAGTACTGGTCTTTATGGCAAACAAAAGAGCCACCGACAACATCGCTGCAAAATTTAAAAAGTATGGCTTTTTAGCGGAATCTTTTCATGGTGATTTGCTTCAAGACGAACGAAACTTTACTTTATCCCAGTTCAAAACTAAAAAAATTCGTATCCTCTTTGCTACTGATATTGCCGCACGCGGATTGGACATTGACGACATTAGCTGTGTCATCAACTTCGACCTTCCCCGATCACCTGCTGATTATATCCACCGTATAGGACGTACGGGAAGAGCCGGAAAATCAGGTATTGCCGTCTCGTTCATTGCTCACGAGGATAAAGAGCACTTTGCCCTCATCGAAAAACGATCAGGAATCAAATTGGAGCGAGAGCAAATAGCGGGTTATGAGCTTACAGGAACAGCTCCTATGAGAGAAAAAGGACCACAACCCGTCAAAGGGAAGGGAAAAAGTAAAAAAGATAAGCTAAGAGAACAAGCGGCACAGTAAAAGGGGAGGATTAATAGCTCCCCTCACCTACGGTAATAACATAGTTGTCATCCACTTCTACAACGCCAAACGAATGCTGACCGCAAAAGCTTTCATTCATCTCTTGTGCCCATGCTCGTGCGATACGCATTGCATTTTCTTTGTCATCTAATGTTTTAATCTGAGGCATTTGTTTACGTTTTGCGCACGCGCATAGTTTTTCAACAACAACATGATGTTCCATACTGTCCCCC
>JAGXHZ010000152.1 GCA_024635855.1 Sulfuricurvum sp. | reverse complement strand
TACATCCCTCGTCAAGACCTTTTCATCGAAAAAGACAGCTCGATCAATGAAGAACTGGAGCGTTTACGTCTATCTGCCTCTGCCAATCTTCTAAGCTATGATGACGTTATCGTCGTAGCCTCCGTCTCTGCCAACTATGGTTTGGGTGATCCTGAAGAGTATGAGAAAATGGTGCAGATTGTCGCCGTTGGGGATGAGATCAATCAGAAAAAGCTTCTGCTTCGCCTTGTTGAGATGGGATACTCTCGTAATGATGCTTATTTCGATGGGGGAGATTTTAGAGTCAATGGGGAAGTGATCGATATTTATCCCCCGTATTGGCAGGATCAAGCGGTGCGTATTGAATTTTTCGGGGATGAAGTGGAGCAGATACGTTTTTTTGAACCTCTGAGCAATACCATGACCGAAAAACAAGAGACTGTCACCATTTATGCCACCAGCCAGTTTGCCGCGGGAGCCGAAAAACTCTCACGTGCTATCAAGCGTATCGAAGATGAACTGGGTGAACGTTTGCAAGAACTTGAAGCCCAAGGAAAGATACTTGAAGCTCAGCGGCTTCGACAGCGGTGTGAGTTTGATCTCGAAATGTTGCAAGCTACGGGGATGTGTAAAGGAATTGAAAACTATTCACGTCTTTTAACCGATAAAAAAGCGGGGGAAGCACCCTATACGCTCTTGGATTATTTTACTCTTCATCATGATAAATTTTTGATTATCGTGGATGAATCGCATGTGAGTTTACCGCAGTTTCGAGGAATGTTTGCAGCGGATCGAAGTCGAAAAGAAGTTCTCGTCGATTATGGATTCCGTCTTCCAAGCGCGTTAGACAATCGACCTTTGATGATTGATGAATATCTCAATAAATCACCTCATTATCTCTTCGTTTCAGCGACTCCATCCGCGCAAGAACTCGAACTCAGCTCCACCGTAGCGCACCAAATCATCCGACCAACAGGACTTCTTGATCCCCCCATCATCATCAAACCCTCCACCAATCAAGTCGAAGATTTGCACGATGAGATTAAAAAAACCGTAGCATTGGGGGATCGTATTCTCGTAACGGTATTGACGAAAAAAATGGCGGAAGCTCTTACTAAATATCTGGCTGACTTGGGAATCAAAGTCCAATACATGCACTCAGAAATTGATACCATTGAGCGAAATCAGATTATTCGCGGTCTTCGTGTGGGGGATTTTGATGTCCTTATCGGAATCAATCTCCTTCGGGAGGGATTGGATTTGCCGGAGGTCAGTTTGGTGGCGATTTTGGATGCGGATAAAGAGGGATTTTTACGTTCAGAAACGGCTCTTATCCAAACCATCGGACGTGCTGCACGTAATGAGCACGGCCGTGTTATTCTGTACGCTCAAAGAATCACCGGCTCCATGGAACGAGCCATCAAAAAAACCAATGACCGACGCGCAATCCAAGAAGCCCATAATATCCTTCATGGAATCGTCCCAACTACTACTATGCGCTCACTGGATGAAAATCTCAAACTCGAAGATGTGGGTGATTTATACAACCGTTCCAAAAAAGCCAAAACGCTTCCTGCTGCGGAGCGAAAAAAACTCGTTGATGAACTGAGTCTCAAAATGAAAGAAGCCGCAAAAAAACTCGAATTCGAAGAAGCAGCACGATTGCGCGATGAAATTGCAAAAATAAGGAAATTATAAATCATGGATGATATGCTCAACAACCTCTCAACGTACGGCTATGCCGTTTTATTTCTCTACTCTTTAGGCGGTGGTTTTCTCGCGCTCTTAGGTGCAGGGGTACTGAGTTTCATGGGGAAAATGGATATAACACTCTCTATTACCATCGCGTTTATCGCCAACTTTATCGGTGATGGTTTACTCTTTTACATGGCGCGGTATCATAAACGAGAGATGATGGAATATTTAAGTAAACACAAACGTAAACTTGCTTTTTCACACCTTCTCCTCAAGCGTCGCGGCTCATGGATAATCGTTATCAAAAAGTTTATTTATGGTCTCAAAACACTGATTCCACTTGCGATTGGTTTGAGTAAATACAGTTTTTTGAAATTCAGTCTCTACAATGCAATCGGAGCTTTTATCTGGGCCGTGGTCGTTGGGGGATTAAGTTATCTTTTTGGAGGAGCACTTATCGAGGGGTATAAAATGGTTTCAGACAAACCGTATTTAGCCCCTGTTATGCTCCTTCTTGTTGGCGGAAGTCTGTGGTTTTATCTAACTCAAGCAACGAAGAAAAAGTAATTAAAATACTAGCTTTTCTTCTGTTGTCGGGGTCTGATCATCTTCTACAGCAGGTGTTTGTGATACATCGGTAAAGTTTTCCGTCTCATTACCGTCTGTGCTTTTACTTTCCGTATAGACACCTGCGGGACGATCAAAATAACGCTTAGTATTGGGATAGATGCGGAACATATCCTCGTAATAATAACGAAATACCTGTCCTGCTGCTCGTCCACCGGTTTCACTGCGTCGCATCGGTGTATTGTTATCATGCCCATACCAAACAACCGTCTCTACGGTAGGTGAATATCCGATAAACCATGCATCGACATTTTTATTGGTCGTTCCTGTTTTTCCGGCGATTTCGACTCCTCCTACGCGCGCTGCCGTACCGGTTCCAAACGAAACAACATCTTGTAAAATCGATGTCATTAGGTACGTTTGTTCTCTGGTATTAACTTGACGCCGTTTATTTTCGTATCGGAAAGTTTCTCCTTTAGGAGTAATGACGTGACGAATTAAAATGGGGTTGGTTTGAACTCCGCCACTTGCAAACATCGTATAATATTTTGCCAAATCATGCGGTGAAATTGCAATTGTCCCCAAAGCAATCGAAAGATCAGGGGGGAAATTTTCAACAATCCCATAGCGATGCAGTCCCTCTACTACTTTTCCAAAACCCATATCGCTCACCATATTAATGGTTGCAAGGTTACGTGAATAGGTGAGCGCATTGCGGATAGTGACCATTCCCTTATACTCATTTTTATAGTTTTTTGGTTTCCACTCTTTCTCTTCCCCGTCATCCCCTTTATAGGTATAAGTACGGGCAATATCGGGAACAAGGGTTGCCGGAGTCATTCCGCTATCAAGAGCGACTTGGTAAATAAACGGTTTGAATGCAGAACCCGGTTGACGCTTGGCTTGAGTTACACGATTGTAAGAACTAACGGAATAATCATACCCTCCAACCATTGCCAAAACTTCCCCCGTATTAGGGTCCATACTCATCAATGCCCCATTAAGCTGAGTTTGCATATTTTCATCCAGCTCACCCGCTTCTTCAGCTCGCTTTAAAATCTCATTTCGTCCGGATTGGAGTGCTTTATAGCCTGCTTCTTGGAGTCTCATATCGATGGTGGTGTAAATCTTGTATCCGCCGCTGCGAATATCGGGAAACGCATCACCAAGCTGTCGCATAACCTCATCAATAACATACGGACCTGAATTTTTACTCAACGTATCATTGAATACTTTGGGTCGCTCTTGCGTCGCTTTATCGTACGTATCTTGATCTATCCATCCAAGCGTTAACATTCGCTCGATAATACGGTTGGCACGCCCAAGATTAAGCTCATAGTTTTTCGTCGGTGCATAAAAATTCGGTCCTTTTGGAAGAGCAACCAGCATTGCCATTTCTTTAAGGGTCAACTCTTTAAGCTGTTTATGAAAATACCCATCGGACGCCGTTTTAATCCCATAATAACCGTGCCCCAGATAGATCTCATTGAGATACCGCTCCATAATTTGCTCTTTACTGAGCTCTTGTTCGATACGAATGGCGTACAATACCTCTTTAAATTTGCGGGTAAAATTCTTATCGCGTGTTAAAAGGGCATTTTTAACGAGCTGCTGCGTGATCGTACTTGCTCCCTCTTTGAGCTTTCCTGCCGATACGTCTTTGATGATTGCTCGAAAAATTGCATCCGGATTAACACCATGATGTTCAAAAAAATCGGTATCTTCGATCGCCACCAATGCTTCAACAAGACGGGGAGGGATATTTTCAAAAGAGACATAATAACGATGTTCATCGCTAAATAAATTGGCAATTTTTTCACCGTTTCGATCATATACTTCGGTCGTTAAACGAGGCTTATAGTTGATAAGCTTTTGGGTTTCGTACTCAAAACTGTAAATAAGGTAACCCAAATACCCTATTGGAATCATGATGATAATTCCCAGTGTAATCCATAAATTTTTATTCATTTTCTGTCCTGTATTAAACTCTAAATTCTCGTGTTTTAAAATCTGCTTCGATAAGAGTGCGTGTATAGTCCTCTTGAGGATTTTGCAAAACGTTTTTCATAGTGCCCTCTTCGATGATTTTACCCTCTTTAAGAACGCAAATATCCTCGCACAAATCCGATGCGACACCCATATCGTGCGTTACAAAAAGAGTTGAAAATCCCAACTTCTCTTGCAATGATTTGAGTAAGGCGCTCATCACTTTTTTTGCTTCAGGATCCAATGCCGTCGTTGGTTCATCCAATAAAAGCAGTGATGGCTCGCTCATGAGTGCCATTGCTACAACTACCCGCTGCAATTGACCCCCTGAAAGCTCACTGGGATAACGGTTTTGTAATTCAAGATCCAACTCAAGCCACCCAAAAATCTCTACCACCCGTTCACGCGGATAAAACATCTGGTCTTTTATTTTTGTGAGCGGTGAAAGTGCCGTAAATGGATTTTGCGGGACTAAAGAGACACTTTTCCCTCTGATCCACTCGAAGTCAGAACGTTTTTGCATTCGAACGTCCAACGCACTGTCCGACATTCCCAAAAGTGCTTTCAGAATCAACGATTTACCGCTGCCGCTTTGCCCTACTAATGCGAGTGAAGTACGAATTTCAAAAGAACACTCAACAAGCGTTAATTCTCCATAGCGAATAATCAACTCATCGATATTAATAGACTTCATCGCGCTATTTTATCCAATTGTGACTAAAACGCTCACACACCCGTTTCAAAGTTTCCTCCGAAATATCTGTACGTGCAATCAGACGAATAATTGAGCGCTTAACCGTCGGCTGACGAATGGCACCCACACTGATTCCAAACTCCTCTTTGAGGGAGGCTTGAATCTCCATCACGATATGATTATCCCCGATTTCAACAGGAAGAATCAACCCCTGAATCTCAATATCAAGAATCTCTTTGATAATACGCTGGCGCTGTTTTATTTTTTCTTTTAAGTCACGAATATTTTCTTGAATGTAATTTAATGCATGATAAGCCAATGCCGTATCGTATAAAGAGGGTGCGGTTGCATAAATAACATTTTTGGCACGATTTATGAGATATTCGCTGATATGAGCGGATGAAAGAACGTAGGCTCCAAAACTCCCATACGCTTTTCCCAGTGTCCCCATTTTTATCATGTTGTGTGTTGGGGTAATCTCATAAAAATCAAGAATTCCCATAAGATGCTCCCCGATAACCCCGCTGCTGTGTGCCTCATCGAGAATCACCAAAACATTATGGCGTTCACATACCGCTAAAATAGCTCGCGAGAGAAGATCTCCCCCCATTGAGTAAATCCCCTCAACGGCGACAATTATTCGCTTTTCAGTTGCTTTAGCAATAGCCTTTTCCAATGCACTCGTATCATTATGGGCAAAAAATTCGACCCGTCCCTCACACATCTTGGCTCCCATTACACCGCTGGCATGATACTCTTCATCCATCAACAGCACATCGCCTTTGCGTACCAACGCTTCCATAAGACCGATGTTGGCATTAAATCCGCTCCCCATCACAATTCCCGCTTCAAAACCATTCGCTTCACAAAGTGCTGTTTCAAAATTTTGATGAATAGGGTGATAGCCGTTGACAAGCATTGAGGATTTTGGAGAGTGATAAGCGTAATGAGAAAGAGTTTTACACGCTTTATCGTGCAATTCTTGATGATGCGCCAAACCTAAGTAATCATTGGATGCCATATCGATTAAAGCCGCATCCACCACATGACGTTCGCGATAGCGTCCGGAGCGTTTTAGAGCTTTGAGTTCGTTGGCGTAAAGGTTGTTCATCATAGAAAAGGCTTAAGCACTTCAACACAAAGCCCCATAGCGGTACTCTC
>JAGXHZ010000151.1 GCA_024635855.1 Sulfuricurvum sp. | reverse complement strand
TCGGCAGCGTCAGATGTGTATAAGAGACAGGCACTTAAAAATGGCTGTAAAAGCATTGCGTACACGTACAATGAACCCGTTGTCTTTTTCGAATATACCTATGATACCGCGAAACTCGCGCAAGAAGCAGGTTTAAAAAACATCTACGTCACAAGCGGATATGAAACGCACAAAGCCATTGATACCATAGCCCCTTATTTGGACGGTATGAATATTGATATTAAAGGATATAACCAGTCGTTTTATAAAGACATTTGCGGTGCATCTCTCAAGCCTGTGTTGGACACGATTGAATACGCCCATAAAAAAGGGATATGGATAGAGACAACAACTCTGCTCATTTCGGGATACAACGATTCGGATGAAGAGATTCGCTCAATTGCCCAATTTCAAGCCAATCTTGACACGAATATGCCGTGGCACATCAGTGCTTTCCATCCCATGTATAAAATGTTAAATGTTCCTCGTACACCTGCTCAAACACTCCGTCGTGCTTATGATATCGGCAAAGACGTTGGATTGGAGTATGTGTATGTCGGAAACATTGATGATGAGGCAAGAGAATCAACCTACTGTCCGAAATGCGGGATACTGGTCATCGACCGTCACGGTCATATCGGTCAGTATGTAACGAACCATTTGGTCAACAATAACCAGTGCCCTTCATGCGCTTATTCCCTTCATGGTATTTGGCAGTAAAATTTATAAAAAAGGATAAAAAATGGACACGCGAAATGATTTAAACCACAAGGTTTTTGAAAAAATTCTCCTTGCAGACAAGAAAAAGGTCCTTGCTAATATTGACTCTTTAAAAGCGGAGATCGATGCGCTTGTCATTGATGATGATATTGATGATGTCGAAGATATGGCGCAATTGCAAATCGACAACACTTCCGATCAAGCACTTTTGCATAGGCTTGAAACAGAGTTAGCCGAGATTAATGCTGCATTAAATCGTATCAAATCGGGAGGTTACGGTATATGTGAAAAAACCGCCAAAAAGATTCCCATTGAGCGATTAATAGCCAATCCATCAGCAAGAACCGTTGTTCATGTCTAAACATATTCAGTAGTATTGCAATACGATGAACAGCAATAAAGAACTAATTAATCATCTCATTAGCTCAGGTGTTCTTCATTCTCCTGTACTGATAAAAGCATTTCGAGAATGTGACCGTACTTTTTTTGTCCCTGAAAGGTCATTTGCTGATATCTATGGTGATTATCCCCTGCCAATCGGTATAGGACAAACTATTTCTCAACCCACTACCGTCTCAATTATGCTGGAACTTTTACAGCCTAAACAAGGTGACAAGATCTTAGATATTGGTTCAGGTTCAGGATGGACAACCGCCCTTTTAGCAACAGCAGTCGGCAAAGATGGATTTGTAGAAGGAATTGAGCGTATTGCTTATCTTGTGGAATATGGTCAAAAAAATTTAAAGAAGGCGCACATTGACAATGCATCGATTGAATTGGCAAATGCATCTGTTCTTGGAAAACCCGGACATTTGTATAACCGTATCCTCGTCTCTGCAAGTGCTGAGGATATGCCAATGGCATTATTAAATCAGCTCAAACCCGCAGGAGTGTTGGTTATTCCGATTTTAGAGAGCCTTTGGCGTATTACAAAAGAAATAAACGGTGAAATAAAGGTCTATGAATTGCCGGGCTTTCGTTTCGTTCCGCTCATCACTTAATAATATGAAATATAATAATCTCATTTTCATAATTTACAATTGTTTTAGATAAAATTTGGAGGTATAACAATGTATACACATTCTATAATAAAAAATGTCCTTCTATCCAGTCTGCTCATGACAGTACTGGCAACATCTTCCGCTGCCTTTGCTGATAAAGAATTAGCAATACCCAATGAATACGAATGTGAAGGGTTGTGGTTTCCTAATATTGATGAAATATTTAGCCGCTCTATCCTTGTTCATCCTACATTTCACTATCAATCATCCATGAGTTTCAAAGAAACCGGTAAATTCTACACCATTAATGTTCTTTTGCCTTATATCGAAAAAAAAGACATTTTCATCAATGTCGTTAACAATGTGCTCGTCATTGCTGCCGAACGTAATGTTAAAGAAAAAAGAAAAAATAAATCGCAACAGTCGTATAGCTCCTATCATCAAAGCATTGTCTTACCCGAAAATGCAGATATTAATAAAATAGATGCTATTTTTAAAAAGGGATCGCTAATCTTAACCATTCCAAAAAATGGGAAAAAGACAGCAAAGAAAATAGTGATTCGCTAGTTGATTTCTAAAACAAAATCATAAGGCTTTGAGGGTTCACCTGATAGTATTATGTATCCTAGATTTAAAGATACACCATGAACTCTACTATAACCGAAATTTTTGATGCGATTCGTATTCTCGAAGAGAACTTGAAACAAGAGATTGAGCGTGAAGAAAAGAAACTTTCTGCTGATTTATTAACGGTACAGAAGCAGTTTAAAGTAAATGTGCTTCTCTATCTAGGACGCGCTCCGGTTCTTCATATTTTGACGGCGCCTATTATCTATGTGGGGATTATCCCTGCATTCATTTTAGAATTTTTCTTATTTATTTACCAGATGATTAACTTTCGGGTTTATAAAATAGCTCCGGTCGTGCGTAAAGAGTATTTTGCTTTTGATCGTGCAGATTTGGATTTTTTAAATATTATTGAAAAGATAAACTGTTTTTATTGTTCCTATTTTAGCGGTCTTTTAGGCTATGCAATGGAAATCATAGGAAGAACGGAACAGTTTTGGTGTCCGATACGACACGCTCGAAAATTACGTTCTCATCATGCACATTATTCGAAGTTTTTACCGTATGGAGATGGTGCACGTTATCGAAAAGAACTGCCAAAACTTCGAGATGATCTAAAAGAAAAGTAAGTTATTCCTAACACATTAGTATTTTAACTATTCTTGTTTATAATACCGCGCATTAAAAGATGAGGTTACTATTATGGATTTAAAACAGCAATTAGTGAATTATGGGTGTGGAGCAGAATTTATTGATATTGCGTTGGGGTATGCACAATTTTATCAACCCCAGCAAGATATCGAAACATTTATTGATTATGTCGAAGAAGTACATGCAAAAGTCGAAGAAGCCCAATACGCAGAGAATAGGGAAAAAGAAATTGTCAATCCATCTGACCTTACCGAAGCATTTCAAGAATTTGAAGACGAAGAATCACTTTAAGACAACGGTGTCGTCTGAACCACAAAATAGAGTTCGTCTTTGAGTGTGTTGAGATGTTTGATAACATTATCACGTCGTGTTTCATCCAACTCAAAATGCTGCTCGATTGAGTCGTAGATACGATCGATACTCGCATAAATTTCAACCATAAGCTGCTCTTTAATTTTTTCGTGAACGTCTGCCATAAATTTTTCCTCTTTGTTTGACTCAATTTTTCTAAAAAAATTCAACCAAAAAAATCTCCCCGAAGGGAGAAAGTGACGAGAATCAATGAAATTAGTTCCCCCGGAGAAGGGGATTTTTTTAGCGAACGAGGTCGAAGAAATAGTCAGTAGTTGCGATACCTTTGGTATCTTCATCCAATTGGTCAAGAACTTTGTTCGTGATCCAAGTAAGAAGGTTCAACGCACCGTCGTATCCGCTGATAGAGTAACGGTGTAGGTGGTGACGGTCGAAGATTGGGAATCCGATGTAAATCAACGGAGTACCAGTGTCGCGCATCAACTCTTTACCGTAGCTGTTACCGATCATGAAATCGACAGGCTCAGTGAACAAGAGTGAACGCATAGCCCACAAGTCTTTTCCAGCCCATACATTCAAACTGTCTTTTGCAGGAGACGTATCAAGCATTGCTCTCATCTCTGCTTCCCAGCCGTTTGGTGCATTGTGGCAAAGAACGTGAGTAGGTTCTGCACCCATCTCAAGGAGGAATGATACTGCACCGATTAGGAAGTCAGGATCACCCCAGATAGCGAATTTTTTACCGTGCATGTACGGATAGCTGTCTTGCATAGCATCAACCAAACGGCCGCGCTCTACTTTGAGTTTTTGAGGAACTTCTGTTCCTGTTAATTCTGCGAGTTTCATTACGAACTCATCAGTCCCTTTGAGACCGACTGGGTTAGAGAATCCACCAGCGTGTTTCCAACGTTTTTCGACCATTTTCATGGTTTTAGACGTTGCATATTTTTGCAAACTGATAGTTGCACTTGAATTGATACAATCTTTTGCATCATCCAATTTTGTTCCGCCTTGGAACATTTCGTAGTTACCTGCTGGCATATCCCATTGATCAGAGTGGTCACCCAACATGATATAGTCTGTGCCGAACGCTTCTACGATAGTTTTTACTGAACGAAGGCTTCCGATATACGTTTCAAAACCAGGGATGATGTTGATACGTTGTTTCGTTTCACCTTTTTGTCCTTCAGTAAGCTGAGACATGATACCGTGCATCATGTTATCATATCCAGTAATATGACTTCCAACGAATGAAGGTGTATGAGCATAAGGAATTGGATATTCAGCTGGTAAAAACTCACCTTTATCTTCTTCTTTAGCCGCAATGATAAACGCTTGTAAATCATCACCGATAACTTCTGCCATACAAGTAGTAGAAACCGCGATCATTTTAGGTTTATAAACTGCTGCACAGTTTTTAAGACCCTCTTTCATGTTCACCAATCCACCAAATACCGCAGCATCTTCAGTCATAGAGTCAGAAACACATGGAGTCGGCTCTTTGAAGTGTTTGGTAAAGTATGAACGGAAATACGCAACACATCCATGAGAACCATGAACGTAAGGCATAGTACCCTCAAACCCGAGTGCTACCATGACAGCCCCAAGAGGCTGACATGCTTTTGCAGGATTGACGGTAACCGCTTCACGAGCGAGGTTTTTCTCACGGTAATCCCATGATTTAGTCCACTCAGCGATTTCATCTACTTTCGCAGGGTTGATTGCGAGCATAGAAGATTCGAATTGTTTTTTGTTTGCGAGTACATCTTGGTACTCAGGGCGTTTAAACAGGTCTTTCCCGTTTACGATTTTTTCTACTTCTTGCATAGTCTCAACCTTCCTTTTCCCATGGTGCTTTTGAGTGCGCCCATACTGGTGAATTAATTGCTAAATCCATATCTTGTGCGAAAATCGCGAATCCGTCGTACCCGTGGTAAGGTCCGCTGTAATCCCATGAGTGCATCTGACGATACGGAAGACCCATTTTTTGGAATACATACTTCTCTTTGATCCCTGAAGCTACAAGGTCAGGTTGAAGTTTTTTAACGAATGCTTCAAGCTCATACTCGTTAACGTCATCATAGATAACAGTTGAACGGAAGATCTCTTCTTTAGTACGTTTGTAGTCATCATCATGAGCGAACTCATATCCTGTTCCGATTACTTCCATACCTAAATCTTCGTAAGCGCCGATAACG
>JAGXHZ010000150.1 GCA_024635855.1 Sulfuricurvum sp. | reverse complement strand
GGATACACTTTATGCAACTAAAATCGAAGCGGCAACCTCGCAAGAGGAAGCAAAAACACTCGAAAACAAGCTTGCTGAAGCACAACTGGAGCAAAGCTTTCTCGGAGTGATCGGTCATACGATTCAGCCGGTATTTGAACCGCTTGGATTTGATTGGAAAATGGCAGTAGCTCTCCAAACAGGATTAGCAGCCAAAGAGGTTGTCGTCTCGACGATGGGGGTTTTGTATTCACTGGGAAGCGATGCCGGCGAAGAGGATCATTCGCTTATCTCAGCGATCAGTTCTCAAATACCGCTGGCTTCGGCAGTGGCATTTATCGTCGTCATTATGACCTATTTGCCATGTTTGGCGGCATCGGTTGTCTTCACCCGTGAAGCAGGAGGGATTAAATATTTTTTCTATCTCTTTGCTTTTACGACGATAGTCGCATATTTCCTCGCGTATATAGCGTATCATTTGACGTTGTGGGTGAGTTAGGAAAAATGGATTATTGTCAAAAAAGGGGAGGAAATGGTTGATATGAAAAACATGTATGAGCAAATGAAAAACTTGTCTGTTTTGTTTGTTGAAGATGATGCTTTAGTGCGGATACGGACGGTTGAAATACTCGAAGAATATTTTTACCGTGTTGATTTTGCAACGGATGGTGTTGATGCTCTTGAAAAATTCAAACACCACCATGAAGTAAAAAATACTTACTACGATTTAGTGATCTCTGATATTCAAATGCCTCGAATGGATGGAGTCCAACTCACAACACATTTGTATGCTTTACGTAAAGATCAACCCATCGTTATCATCTCAGCGCACACTGAAGTCGAATATCTTATTCGACTGATTAATCTAGGAGTGGCTCAGTTCATCACGAAGCCGATTCAATACCAACAGATGCTAGACACACTCTATTGGGTTTCTTCTAAAATAAATTCAGTACCTAAAATTCCTACAAAGCCATCCCCTATTATTGCATTAGATGAACACATTTTCTGGGATAAAGAGAAGAATTTACTCTTTTGTGATGAGGTGGCTATTTCCTTGACTAAATATGAAATCTATTTAATGAAAGTTTTAATATTGAAATTTGAGCAAGTGTGCAGTACCGATGAGATACTGAACCACTTTTTTCTCAATGATATCGATATAAGTTCTGAAAGTCTCAGAGGAATGATGATGCGTCTGCGTAAAAAGCTTCCGGAAAATGCCCTTACGAGTATCTATGGATTAGGATATCGCCTCTCGGGAGTCTAAGGGAAGAGTAATGGTAAATAACGTCCCATTCTCGACATTTGAAGCCATGATTTCTCCTCCCATCTTCGTGTGTATAATCGCGTATGAGATGTATAAACCGATTCCGCTCCCGTGACCATTCTCTTTCGTCGTAAAATAAGGCTCGAAAATTTTATCAATAATATTTGACGCAATGCCTCCGCCGTTATCTCTGAGTGTAATCACGGCATCGGTTTGATCCGCACGCAGCTGAATACGAATGAGAGGGTTAGTTGGATTGTTTTCCAGCAGAGCATCGCGGGCATTTTGGAGCAGGTTGATAATCACTTGTTTAAATTCACTGGGCGAGCCCATAACAATCAACGATTCTTTAGAATAATTCACGTCAATAGAAATACCGTTAGCTTTGAACATTCCAGATAGAAGGCGCAAAGATTCTCTCAACGATTGGTTCAAGTCAAAAGGGATATTTTGCCTATCCGGTTTGACAAAATTACGAAAATCGTCGATGGTTTGGGACATAAAGAGAATTTGTTCCATCGAATCGGCAGACATTTTTCGGATATAGTCTTCGTCTACTTTGCCCTTTGGATACGCAAATTGGGCATGTTGGATAATGACTCCGAGCAAATTGAGAGGTTGACGCCATTGATGGGCGATGTTGTCGATCATCTCACCCATTGCTGCGAGTTTGGATTGCTGAAACAGCATCGCTTTTTGATATTCTATTTCACTTTCACTGGCACTCAGAGCGCTTTGTAATCGCTGTTTTTGTAAAGCAGAACGATTGAGTTCATCAATAAATCTCTTCTTGTTGCGATAATCGATAAAAAACATCAGTAACGCCAAAATAAATAAGTAGGCAGATAATGGGATGATGAGGTAGCCGATGGAGAGATAGAGATGCTGCTGCCACGCTAGGGCGGTGATAATCCCTGCCAATAAAGAGACGGCAAAATAGAAAATAACAACACTTAGATACTGTTTCCGGATCATTTGCATTAATAGCAATACGCCAATGATAAAGGAAAGAATAATATTAAGAGGTTGGTAGAGAGAGGGCTGAACTCCCAAATCACCGTTCAAAATATTTTCAACCATAGTCGCATGGATATAGACACCCGAACGAACCGAACCGTCACTCATCGTGTACATACTATCCAAACCAAGAGCCGTAGAACCGATGAATACGTATTTTCCTTTTAATCTCTCACGGTTCACACTGCCGTTTAATACATCGACTGCCGAAATTTTTTCATATCGATCAAAGGGATAAAAGGAGAGCAAAGCATTACTGTAGTGGTCAACAAAGAAATGATGACCGTTAAGATTTAGTGCCATCCCCCCTAAAAAAGGGGAAGCCGTATCAAAATAAATTCCTTTATTCGCTGAAGCTGCCACACCCAGTGAGGGAATCCATACATCCTCATGGTTCATGACCAACGCTAAACGCCGCAGTATCCCATCCCCATCCGCCGTTGCATGAATATGCCCGATTCCCTGTGAACGTTGCTGAAAACGGGGCAAACTGCACACCAAATGCTCCAATGAAGTCAGCTTTGCATCTCGAAGGTGACGCTCATAGGTTACGGTACTAGGGAGCAGACATACATTGCTTTGTCTTTGGGTATTAGAAAATACGGGTAAGATCATCGGGGATCGCTGTAGGGCATCGGATAAAACCCCATCGTTGTCTTGCAGGGGTTTGGGGAGTCCGTCAATGGTTATCTTTATTCCTAAAACGTCGTGATAGAAGCTTTGAAGTACAATGGGAGACGTTCGATCCTCTTCAGAAAAAACCATATCCAGTACGATAGCCGATGGAGCAGAATCAGCAATGGTATCGATGAGCTTTGCCGTGATAACTCGAGGCCACGGCCATTGACCCAATGCTTTTAAACTTTTATCGTCGATTTCCACAACCACCGTTGATTTGGGAGTTTGAGACGAGGGAAGGGTATGGGTTAAACGATCGTAAAGTTTGTAATCGAGATAGGGGAGTAAGGGGGTTTTCCACCAGAAAAGGTAAAAAAGAATCGTCAAAATCAACGATCCTGTAATTAATAGCGTGTTTTTTTTCATAAAATCAGCGTACAATCACTTCAACACGACGATTCTGAGGCTCGGATACACCATCTTCTGTTGGGATAATAGGATCATTTTCTCCATACGAGGTGACGGAGCTGCGCTCTAATGTCACATTGCGCTCCAAGAGATATTTTTCGACCATCCGGGCGCGCTCCAAGGCAAGTTGGTAATTTTTATCAGCATCACCGGCACGGTCAGAATGACCGATAATATCAATCGCAGCAGGGTCGCGTGACGAAATTAGCCGGATCAATTCATCCACTTGATTTTTAGAAGACTCGGTCAAATCAGCCGTTCCTTCTTCAAAATGAAAGAGCATAGAGATCGATTTTGTCGGGAGAATCGTGAGCTGTTGGGCATATTTCTCATGTATTGCCGCTGGATCTGCTTTTTCAACCAGAGAAGGTTTTTTGTCTTTATCGACCAATGTTGTGTAGGTATAGGGCTGATCTACAACAACGCTTCCAGCATCGGTTTTGACAACAACGGCATTATGGGAAGATTCGTTGTCCAGTAGAATAACGGTGGTTTTAGGTTCGTGGGTGAGCAGAGGAAGGGCTAAAATAAATCCAGCCCAGATGAGTAACGGTTCCATTATTATTCAGCCTCCACGATAAATTTAGTACCACGAATTCCGATAATTCCCTGTGGTGCTTTAATCGTCACTTTTTCAGGGGCTAGCTTGCCGATTTTTCCGGATTCAAAAACAATGCTTCCTTTTGGGAGTGTCACATTAAAACGGAAATCGTTTTGAGACGGCGCAAAGAGATAATCATCAATAATAAAAAGAGTTTGGGCTCCTACGGCAATACGGGTTCCGTCGTTAAATGAGATACCTAAGGTCGTATTTTTAGCCGTTTGTATGCTGTCCCCGCTAAAAAGATACTCCCCTTTTTGAATGGCATGAGGAATATTGTCATGTTTTACAATCGCATTGCCTTGTACACTTTTGATAAAAGCTATAGGATCGCCACCCCATGCAAAAAGTACAAATCCCATGATTATAATAAGTAATTTCATTAGCATCCTTTTTCCGTGTAATAAAACAAATTCTAGCGTATTTTCGCTTATCTCAGGAAACTATTTACTGTTCGTGGGTTACAATAACGGTATGAATAAAATATTGATGATAGAGGATGATCTCGAGCTCGCCGAGATTTTAACCGAATTTTTAGAGCAATTTGACTTCAATGTAACGACGGAAGATGATCCGTTTAAGGCACTTAGTATCCTCAAGCTTGAAAAGTTTGATGTGGTAATTTTGGATTTGACGCTGCCGGGTATGGATGGTTTAGAGGTCTGTGAAGCGATTCGCGCACGCCAAAATATTCCTATTATTATCTCTTCCGCACGTTCAGATGTGACGGATAAGATTAATGCGTTGGAGTTGGGTGCGGATGATTATCTTCCCAAGCCCTACGACCCGCGCGAGCTCGAAGCGCGTATCCATTCGGTGTTGCGCCGTTACGATGCGGCATCTCAAGCAGCAGCAGAGAATGAGAGTGATTTTAACCTCAACGAATCCGCTATGCAAATCAGTTACAAGGGGAGAACCTTGGACTTTACGAATGCAGAATACGGCATTCTCGCTCACATGATTAAAAAACAGGGAATGGTGGTGTCGCGAGAAGATTTGATTCACAATGTAAGCGCCATCAATGAAGACTCTTCGAACAAAAGCATTGATGTCATGATGGGACGTATCCGCAACAAGCTTGGAGATAAAGCTCTGATCGAATCGATTCGCGGTATCGGGTATAAACTTCTAAAATGATTATTAGACGTAATGCCGTCTTACTAACGGTTTTGTTTGCTTTTGCCGTTACAGTAGGGAGTGTTAGTACCACTTTCTATCAGCTTTACAAAACCAACCGAGCTAAGCATATTGATAATCTTTTTAACAAATATTCACTTATCTCTCAAATTTACAGCAGTTATTTACTCAAACAGATTTCAGTACCTATTTTAGAAGCCAATCTTGCAGTCTATAATTTGTATGTTGTTTATGATAGTGAGTATGAAAAAATTACGCAAAACTCAACGGTACTGAAAACAGAAGGGAATGAGATATCGCAATCCATCTCTTTTGATGCTCCGTATAATGATTTGATCATAACGCAGATGCATGCCAAAATGCTTGAATACGAAGGAAAAATATATTTTTGGATTCAATCCGATCACTATTCGATTCTTTTGGAAGACAGCAAAGTGCAGGGGTATAGTCCGTCGAATTTATTGTATGCGTATGGAATCATTTTAGTTATTTTACTTTTTTCTTTTGGATTGATTATTATTCGTATTGCACCGCTTCGACGTTTGCGTCGTCAAATTGCCCGTTTTGGAGAGGGAGATATGGGGGTACGATTTCATGCAAACGGTGAAGATGAAATTGCATTGATTGCTAATGAACTCGAAACTGCACAAAGTAAAATCCGCTCCCTTATCGAATCACGTACTCTCTTTTTGCGTAATATTATGCACGCGCTCAAAACACCGATTGCCAAGGGACGAATTGTTACCACGATGATCGAGGATGAAAAACAACGGGGACGATTTGTCAGTATTTTTGAGAGACTTGAGGGGCTGATCGGGGAGTTTGCTCTTATCGAAGAGATCAGCTCCGGCTCTCAGCATTTAGAGAAAAAAGAGTACCGCCTGATCGATATTATCGATGGTGCGATTGACAGTGCAATGGTAGAATACGATTGGGTAGATTCCAATATCGATGCTTCAGTAAAAATGGTGGTTGATTATCGGTTATTTGTGACGGCTGTGAAAAATCTTATTGATAATGCCATTAAATATTCTCCTGAGAAAAAAATGTCGATTTTTATGGAAAATGATGAAATAATTTTTGCCAATCTCGGTGAGCCGCTTAAAAAACCGCTTGCCCATTACATAGAACCCTTTACCAAAGAGCAACCAACCAAAGACAGTTTTGGCTTAGGACTTTATATCGTTGATGCGATTTTGAAAGAACATGGCTATGTACTGGCATACGAGCGACGTAAAAATTTGAATTGTTTTATTTTTGTCCCCATAAAACCAAAAAGGAAATAAATAGTGAAAGAAATACTTATTTCTTGTTCCCACTTTCCAAGTCACTGCCATTAAGTTAAGGAGAAGATAGAAATATTATCGCGCATGATTATTTTGGTATTGACGCAGATGAGATTTGGAATATTATAAACAATAAGTTACTACCCTTGAAGAGTGATATTAAAAATCGAATAAAATAATTTAGATAAGCTTTGGAAATTTCGACCTTTATGGGTCTTTTGGGGAAATATAAAAAATAAAGTTTTTGATAATAGTGATGTGTAGATATAAATAGGGATAAAAAAACTTTATTTTTTATTAGATCGACAATCAGTTGCCTATAAGTCTCTTTGTGTGAAAATACAAAAAATTGTGAATAAGGTGTGAATTATGTTTAACTTAATTGGGGTTATTTTTGTCGTTTTTTTTCTTTTTGGATGTTCTGAATCAGCAGAAAATCCTACGAAAGCACCTAGTGAAAAAACTATCTCTAAAAATTCTAAACCCTCTCAGATGCTAGCATATGAACACACTCTCTCTATGGATGTTCCTGAAGCACAGGTATCTGTTTTATACAATATGACTCAATCACTTTGTAATTCTAATGATTGTGTGATTTTAGAATCAAATTTGGATAGAGGAGAAAAGTTTAGAGGTACTTTAAAAATTCGTGCAAAACCTGAAAAAATACAAAATATCATTAAAATTCTAGGTAGCAAAGGGGAGGTTGTTAATCATACAGTAAAGGGAGAAGATTTAGCCGTTCCCATCAGCGATTCGGAAAAAAAGCTTTCCATGCTTAAAGAGTATCGCAGTAGTTTAGAAGCATTACAAAAACGTCAAAATATTAATATTGATTCGATTATAAAAATAAACCAACAACTTGCACAAGTTCAAAGCGAAATAGAGACTCTCTCTGGGGAAAAAGCTCATTTAGAATTGCGCGTTAAAACAGAAGTTCTCAATGTTTACATAATTTCAGAAAACAACCGCTCTTTTTTGGCTCCTATCAAACACACTATTACAGAATTTAAATCCACTTTTTCAACGGGAATTTCTGTACTAATTAGCATAATCGCATTTTTACTCCCATTTGCAGTTTTCTTGTGGTTTATCCGTATTGGATGGAGAAAATTAAAGATAATGAATAAATGATAACCAAATTTTTGCCTACAGTAATCAGCGACACCGTTTATATTTTCGTCGATGAAGCAGGTGATATGGATTTTTCGCCCAAGGGTAGCAAACATTATATGTTTAACTTTTTGGTCAAAACACGTCCGTTTCAACTGCATGAGTATATTGCCAATTATCGTTATGAATTACTGGAACGAAATCTTGATCCGACACTGGATAAAGTTTTGAACATAGAAGCATTTCATGCGTGTGAAGACAATAAATATATTCGTCAAAGAATGTTCGAAACTATCAGCACGTTTACCAAAGAAGCGGTTCAAGTATATTCCTATATTCTCGAAAAACCAAAAGTTAATCCCGATAAACGAAAAGAGAACTCTGTTTTTTATGTCGATAATCTTACACTAGCAACGACACAGCTACTGGATAAAATTAAAATCGATAGAAATTTTGTTATTATCACAGACAGATTGCCACTTCAAGCGAATAAAAATGCTTTGCTTAAAGCTCTTAAAAAAGGGATCAAGCAGTATTTGAAAATGAACGGTAAGATGCTACGATATACGATCCATCACCATTGCAGTGCGTCGAGTTCAAATTTACAAATTATCGACTATATAGGATGGGCGATCAATCGAAAATATGAGCAAGGCGATTCAAGCTATTTTGAAATGATTAAACAGTATTTGCTGGAAGAAGAGGTTATGACAAAAGACAGAGTTGAAGTTCATTATTAAATGACCCATGCTACCTATCCGAAGAAGCCTCCCTTGGAGTCTTGTCAATAGCTGGGAACCTTTAAACGATATTATATCGAATATTTTGGAATTTTTAATAAATGAGGCTAAATTAAAATGAATAATCAACATAATGAACGCATAGCAATACTCCCCATAAAACCAAAAAGGAAATAAAAAATGAAAGAAATATTAATAACAAATGACGACGGATACGAGTCTGAGGGGCTATTGGCACTTATCGATGCATTAAAAGATTTTGGGCATATTACGGTTGTTGCTCCTTCAACAGAAAAATCTGCGTGCGGGCACTCTCTTACTCTTACGCGACCTCTCTCTTTTATCAGCGTCGGCGATGATTTTTACAAACTTGATGACGGAACGCCTAGCGATTGTGTTTATTTGGCATTGAATTCACTATTTGAGGTCAAAAAGCCTGATCTCGTGATTAGCGGAATCAACAAGGGGTCAAACATGGGGGAAGACATTACCTATTCAGGGACAGCAGCGGCAGCGATGGAAGGGGTATTGCAAGGTATTCCCTCCATCGCGATTTCCCAAGTCATGGATTTTACCCAACCTGTGGGAGATTTTGAGTTGGCTAAAATAGCAATTCGAACGTTGGTTGAAAAGATTTTTGCAGGCGAATTTCCTCTCAAAGAGCGGGAGTTTTTAAACGTTAATATCCCATGGGATGTGAAAGAATTGAAATTTTGTCCAACCTATGCGGGATATAGATTTTATGCAAATGATGCCCATTTGCACCGTAACCCAAGAGGTCTTGAGTATTACTGGTTGGGACTGCATCCTCT
>JAGXHZ010000149.1 GCA_024635855.1 Sulfuricurvum sp. | reverse complement strand
TGCCAATCCTACCAATAAATATCTGCAACGGATCAAAGCCGCCACTAAAACTCTGGCGACACTTTACAACGATATGGATTATTTGATTAAAAATGAGAGGCTCTCTTTTGTGTATGAAGCAATCGATTTTAGTCGCTATTTACAAGAGAGGATTGATTATTTTCACGAAGTCGCAGCGCTCAAAAACATCACCATCGAAGAGAGTATTACGCAAGGGGTGAAGCTTATATTTAATCCGACACAGCTTCAGCGTATTATCGATAATAATCTTTCCAATGCGATTAAATACTCGCATGAAGGGGGGACGATCGAGGTTACGCTGAAAGCCGATGAGAACAGTTGCGTTATGTCGTTTCAAGATTATGGTGTCGGTATTAAAGAAGTGGGACAGATTTTCGAACGGTATTATCGTGAGAATCAGGATAAGGGAGGCTTTGGTATCGGGCTGAATATCGTCAAATCGATTATTGATAAAGCGGGTATTGATTTGCGCATTGATTCCCAGTATGGTGAAGGAAGTACGTTTAGTTACTCATTTACCCCACCCATCTATTTAACGCGAAAGGAATAGAATCCCTTTCGCTTCACTAGCCGCTTGGGCTGCTAAAGCTTGCCTCTGTAGAGGCAGAATTAATTTGCTCATTTTTTTTACGTTAATTTTACACTTCTCCTTTACAATACTCCTTGAAATAAATATAACTAGGAGAGCCAATGCGAAAAGTGATACTACTTGGAATCGCAACCTTTTTAGGTGCAGCCGATCTTTCATCAGTCATTGAAATTCCCGATGCGACTGCGATCTTACTAAAAGATGCACTTCCTGCACCTAAATTGTATTCAATGCCGCAAGGGTGTATTACGGAAGATATTGGTGCGATTGCACGCGGAAAATATATTTTCCATAATCTCAATGGAAAAGATGCAAAAGAGAATCCGCCAGAGGGTCTTAGCCGTAAAACAGCTGATGGTAAAGAGAAGCAAATGGGTAACTGTGTTGCATGTCATAACATCGAAGGGGCAAAAGGGTACGGCAATATCGGACCGGATTTGACTAAATACAAATCTCTTTTTGTTGACAGCGGGGCACGAAACGGTCAGTTTGTATACCAAAAGATTGCTGATCCCCGTATGGATAACGCACAAACACACATGACGGTCAATTTGGCAAACGGACTCTTTAACGAGCGTGAAGTATGTGACTTGGCATCGTATGTCATGTCTAAAAAATAAATTCAAGGAGAAAAGATGGAACGTAGATCATTTTTAAAAAGTTTTGGAGCAGTAGCAGCATGTGCAACACTGCTTCCTAGTATCGCAAGTGCAGCGGATGAAGCCAAAAAGGTTACAGGTCCTAATGAGATGAGTGTTGAAACGGCAATTTCGGCTATTACCGGCGGAAAAGCGGTAACTCCATCATCAAAAGTATCTCTCTCCGCTCCTGAAATTGCGGAAAACGGTGCAGTTGTTCCGATCAAAGTAACCGTTGCAAGCCCAATGACAGACAAAGATTACGTAAAGTCAATTCATGTATTGGCGACAAAAAATAATAATGTTCGATGCGCAAACGTCTATTTGACTCCTGCTAACGGAGAAGCTTCTTTTGGAACGCGTATCAAACTTGGCGGAACACAAGATGTTTTGGCGATTGTTGAGATGAGTGACGGAACATTCCTAAGCGGCAAGCAAAACGTTAAAGTAACTATCGGTGGATGTGGTTAAGTTCTATTTTGAACGCCAACGGAGCTAAGCCCCTCCGGCTACGCTAGCCGCTAAGGCACTAAAGCTTGCCTCTGTCGAGGCAGATTATTAATGAAAATAAAAGAAGGATTTATTATGGCAGAGATGAAAACATTGATCAAGATCAAACCAAAAGATTACAAAGCAGGCGATGTCGTCAAAATCGACTTTATGGCAATGCATCCTATGGAATCGGGAATGCGTAAAGACAAAGATACCGGAGCAATTATTCCGGCACATTACATCAATGAAGTTAGTTTTTCATTCAACGATAAATTGGTGACCAAGATGATAACGTGGGAATCCCTTTCGGTAAATCCTGTTTTAACCATCAGTTTTAAAGTCCCTTCTGCCGGAAAGTTAAAAGTTCTAGCAAAAGACAATAAAGGTCAAAGTGTAGAGAGTACTGTAGCCATTACTCCAAAAGGATAAGTCATGCGTAATTTTTCTATTTGTGCCGCATTGCTCTCTGTCGTTTTATGCGGTATGTTGAGTGCGGATGAAAAACTGAGTATGAGTGATTCGGACAAGGCAATGTACGCTGAAATGGTTGAAAATAACCCTGCTTCAATGGATTTGGCAGAGGGTGAAGAGATGTTCAACAGTATGATTGGAGTGGATGCCTACGCCAAGATGGTTGGGGTAAAAACAAAAGATCTTCCTAAGTTTATCGCAGGTTTTCCACGTGTACTTAAACCTGCTGGTAACAAAGTAGTTACGTTGGCACAATCGCTTCAAATGGCAATGGCGGATCGAAATCAAACCGTTCCAAAACTCGAAAGTGCCCAGATCGTCAAAATGAGCGCCTATATAAAATCATTGGCGAATGGTCAAAAAACCAATATCGATGTAAAAGCAAACAAGCAGATGAAAGAGATGTACGCATTGGGTCAATCGGTATTCGAAGAGCGTCGCGGTGGACGCGGACTTTCGTGCAACAGTTGTCACAGCGCGGATGTAGTAGGTATGCGTCTTCGTATGCAGCCTCTTCCTGATTTGGGAGCAAAAGAGACTGCAGCTGCGGGAACATGGCCGGCATATCGTATGACGCAAAGTGCGATGGTGACATTGGACAAGCGTATGCAGCAATGTATGAAAAATGCCCTATTGGCTGAACTGCCGTTGGGCTCTAAAGAGATGGTTGCACTTGAAGTCTATGTAACCAATAAAACCAAAGGAAACGCGATTCAAATCCCTGGATTGAAGCGCTAAGGAAAATCAGATGGATGTATCACGAAGAGACTTTTTTCACATTGCGGCTGCTTTAGGGATTGGATTACCAACCCTTGCTTCTGCAGCACCCAAACGCCTCGATCAAGTAGGCTTGCAAGACATTTACGGATTTAATGCCAGAGGTAATGTGACGCTGTTACATATCTGTGACATGCACGCTCACATCAAGCCTCTCTACTGGCGTGAGCCTTCGACGTTGATTTCGGCTCCAAACCTTACAGGGACTCCAGGGTTTTTGTGCGGTGAGTCGTTTTTGAAACACTACGGGATGAAGGGCAAGACTCTTGATGCGTATTTCGACACATTTATGAATTTTGATGCATTAGCACACAAATTCGGAAAAATGGGGGGAATCGCTCACATGAAAACCCTCATCAACCACGTCAAAAAAGAGCGCGGTGCTGACAATGTATTGCTTCTGGATTCAGGAGACACATGGCAGGGTACCGGCGTTGCACTAAAAACCAAAGGTGAAGCGATCGTTCAAGCCCAAAACTATTTGGGCGTTGACGTTATGGTCGGTCACTGGGAATTTACCTACGGCAAGCAACGGGTAAAAGAGCTGATCGAAATGCTCAAAGGAAAATTTATTTCTCAAAACATTGTCGGCGATGATTCGTTTGCCGATGATTATGAGGAACTGATTTTTGAACCGTATACAATCATGGAACGTGGCGGTGCGAAGATCGGGATTATCGGTCAATCGTTTCCGTTTACTTCTACCGCAAATCCAAAAGAGTTTACCCAAGGGTGGAGTTTCGGATTGCGTCTTGATACGCTTCAAACGTACGTGGATAAATTGCGTAAAGAAGAAAAAGTCGATTGTGTGGTTCTTTTATCTCATGACGGTTTCAGCGTTGACCAAGAAGTTGCGCGTCAGGTTAAAGGGATTGATTTCATCCTCAGCGGTCACACACATGATCCGTCACCACAACCGACTGTTATCAATGGTACAGTCATCATTATTGCGGGAAGTCATGGCAAATACGTCGGACGCTTGGATATTGATATCAAAAACCATAAAGTTAAAGGATATGAGTACAAACTCATCCCAGTAGCTGCCAATCTCATCCCTGCTGATCCAGAAGGGGTAGATCTTGTCAATTCTCTTTATGCACCGCATGAAAAAGAGTTTAGTGAAATACTCGGTGTGACAAAAAACATTTTGTACAAACGCGATACCTTCCATTCACCGTTTGATGAGTTGATCAATGACTCGATTATGGATGCGATGGATTCGGATATTTCGTTTACTCCGGGATACCGTTGGGGAACCACGGTTCTTGGCGGAGAGGCGATCACTATGGATGATGTCTATGGGATGACAGCGATTACGTATCCCAATGTTTATACGTTTGAAATGGGTGGATTGCAGATACGAAATGTTCTTGAAGACATTGCTGATAATGTCTTTAATGCAAATCCTCTTTACCAGCAAGGTGGCGATATGAGCCGTCTTGGCGGTGTGACCTATGATATCAAAATCGGTGCTCCAAGCGGGAAACGTATCACGAATATCATGGTAAAAGGCAAACCCTTGGACGACCGTAAGGTCTATAAAGTGTCATCATGGGGCGGAAACTTGCAAAATGCAGGAACCAACTTAAATGATCAATTGACCCGTCCGGTTTATGATATCGCTGCCAACTACATACGTCGACAAAAAAATGTGGACATCAGCGGTAACAGCAATGTGAACATTTTGGATTACGATTGTGGCTGCCCACGCAAGGGCTCAAAAAGCTGCTAAAAAACTTGAATTTAAGGAATGAAAATGAAATTAGTTAATCTTAGTATCGCAGCAGCAGCTGCATGTTTGTTTGCAACATCAGCGCATGCGCTTAAAAGTGAAGATCGTAATATCAAAGGAAATTATCAAGTCGAGTACACTAAAGCACCGGGTGATGTAAATTCATTTACTGAAATGTTTACGCAGGGTGATGTTTATGGTCGTCTACGTTCGAATGCTTTTTTGTGGGACTGGAATAACGAAAATGCTGCTGTTCAAGATAATGATATGTGGGGCTTGGGTGGCAGCTTAGTAGCGAAATCAGGTTTTTATCATGGTTTCGGTGCAACGATTGGTTTTTATGGAACGACTCAAGTTTTAGATGACAATACAAATCCTGCATATCCTAATACCAATTTTGGGAAAGCCGGTAAAGATACCTATCACACTCGCCGCGATGGTACTGAAGGTGGAATCGGTGTATTTGCAGAAGCGTATGGCGAATATAAAAATGGTAAAACCGATGTAAAAGTGGGTCGTCAAGGCATTGATAGCATGATGCTCGCAACAAACGATACGAAAATGGTTCCGAATACTTTTGAAGCGGCAGTCATTGAAAATAGCGATATTGCCAATACAAAACTTCGTGCAGGTTATATTATGTCTCAAAAACTTCGTGATCACCAAACATTTCACAGTATTAT
>JAGXHZ010000148.1 GCA_024635855.1 Sulfuricurvum sp. | reverse complement strand
TGCCCTCCTACTGGTAGATGTGTAAGATTGTTAAAGAGAGAATGTCCTTCAGCTCTAAATGAAGCCAACGGATTCAAGTTTACATTACCGCCACCAACATAGAAATGGTGAGGTTCTGTCCCTTTTTCAGGCTTACGCACTTGAACATTTCCTTGGTGCTGTTGAATGTATTTACTGATGTTCGACATTGGATCATCCAAATCACCGAAAATATTTGCTTCAACAGGACACGCAACAACACATGATGGCATCATGCTACTTGCAATACGGTGTGCACAATAGGTACATTTATCCGCAGTTTGTGTTTGCGGATCGATATAAATCGCACCGTAAGGACATGCCATAATACAACCTGCACATCCAATACAACGCTCTTTATCAATGTTAACGATTCCGTTTTCAAGATAGTGCAATGCACTAACCGGACAAATGCGTTCACACGGTGCATTGGCACAATGGTTACAGCGAAGTGGTGTAAAGGTTCGTTTTGTTTCAGGAAAACTTCCCACATCCACATATTTTACGCGAAGACGCCACGTAGAAAGAGGAACCTCATTTTCCACTTTACAGGCGATTTCACAGCCCTTACACCCCATACACAGGTGAAGGTCTACCAAGAAACCTAGTTGCATATATTCTCCTTGAATTCCTATTTCTTAATAGAATAATAATTATCTATTGTCATTATAATAGGCTTATAATGGCATTTCTGCTGAGCTGATATTAACCAAATAAGGTTTAACCGAAACTAAAAGGCAACACCTTTTTGCTATAACTTTTTGATATGTAACCGTTTGGAGATTTTTCCCGCACAGGGGAATGGAAGAATAAAAAAAATTTATTTATCTAATCGACAGCGAACGGATGCCTCATGTGCGCCAAGACCTTCGGTGTGAGCTATCAAAGCACATGCTTCACCAATCTCGTTGATTGCTTGCTTCGAAAAAGCAATAATAGAAGATTTTTTCATAAAGTTTTCAACCCCAAGAGGTGAGTAAAACTTAGCCGTACCCCCTGTAGGTAACGTATGATTAGGTCCTGCCACATAATCACCGATTGCTTCAGGAGTGTTATGACCTAAAAATATCGCTCCTGCATGTTTGATAGATGCCAAAAGCTCAAACGGATTATTCGTCGCTACTTCTAAGTGCTCAGGTGCAATGCAATTCATTAGCTTGACCGCTTCTTCCATCGACTCGGTAACGATAATTGCGGCACGCTCTTCGATTGATTTTCGTGCAATCTCTTCACGAGGAAGCTTTTTCAGCCATATTTCGATTTCAAGTGCACACGCGTCTGCAAATGCTTGGGATGGAGTTATCAAGATTGAGCTTGCCATTTCATCGTGTTCTGCTTGTGATAGTAAATCAATTGCAATATGCTCAGGATTAGCCGAATCATCTGCCAAAACTCCAATCTCACTAGGACCTGCGATCATATCGATATTTACTTCACCAAACACCATTTTTTTTGCCGTTGCTACAAAAATATTTCCCGGACCCGTAATCACATCCACCTTAGGGATACTTTGTGTTCCATACGCCATTGCCGCTATCGCACTGGCACCACCGACTTTAAACACTTCACTCACACCACACAAATGACACGCTGCAAGCAAAAGAGCATTGGGCTCATTATCTGGCGTTGGAGTACATACAACAATATGTTCTACCCCCGCAACCTGAGCAGGAATGACATTCATCAAAAGCGAACTTGGATACGCTGCCTTTCCCCCTGGAATATACAAACCTGCTCGATCAACCGGAGTCACTTTCTGTCCCAAAATCGTCCCATTGGCTTCGGTATCGAACCAACTTCGCGGAAGCTGTTTTTCGTGATAGGCACGAATACGATCATACGCTAAATGAAGTGCCGATTTTAATGTAGGTTCAAGTTCGTCGTATGCCGTTTTCATATCGTCTGCATTGATTTTTAATTCAGAACCGCTTGTGGGTGTCCAACGATCAAATTGTGCGATATGAGTCATCAATGCCATATCTTTATTGATACGGATTTCATCAATAATCGTTTTAACGATACTTGCGACATGCTCCATATCCATCTTTCCACGATTTAAAAGCTCATCAAAAACCGTTTGAAAATTACTGTCACTTGTTCGAATATTAACCATAATCTATCCTCTTTTACTTTTTCACTGGTAATTTAGCGTGTTCACTGCTCACAATGTCAAGTGCTTTAAGAAAGCTTGTTGCATCAATAGCACCCATCAGTGGCTCAAACATTGGTTCAGCATTTCCTTTGATAAACCATGTTGCAGGAGTTCCGCCCACATAAAGCTCACGAGGAAATAAAGGATTTTCATCCACATACACAATAGCTGCTACATAATTGGTATTAATTTTTTGAATCACTTTTGGATCTTTGAGTGTTGTTGATTCCAACTGAACGCAATAGCGGCAATTGTGATTTGAAATAATAAACATCATTGGTTTATGCAGTGCTTTGGCTTGCTTGAGTGCTGTTGCATAATCTTTTTCCCATTTGATCTCTCCACCAAAAAGCGTAGAAAGTGTTAGAAGAAATATCAATATCGTTTTCATCGTTTTTTACCCTTTTTTATAATCTCTTTTGCAATCGCATCCACCGTTTTATCACTCACATCAATCACAATATCCGCAACATTTAAATATTGCGGGAGTCTCTCTTCATACAAAGCACGAGCTTTTTCAATGTCTTTAAATAAAGGGCGCTTTTTAAACTTTTTTGCCGCATCCGGATGAGCCTCAATACGTTCGTAAATCGTATCAAAAGGGGCATTTAATAAAACAATTGTCCCTACTTTTTTTAATGCCGGAACTTTGAAAAAACCGCCACCGGTAGAGATGATCGTCCCCGTCACTTTTTTCTTTAGCCAGCGCGCTATCTTACGCTCTAGATTACGAAAATATTCTTCGCCATCCGTAGCAAAAATTGTTTTGACCGATCGATTTTCAATACTCTCAATAATGTCATCCGTATCCAGTGCCATCATCGCCGTATGCTTCACCATCGCCCGCGCAATCGATCCCTTGCCAACTCCCATAAATCCGATTAACACAATATTTTTCATGACATACCAAAAATTTAAATTATTAAGGTGTAATCATATCAAAGATTAACTTAGTGCGCTTAACTTTTAAACTCATTAATACGCGCTTGCAATGATTGAGCAACACGCAAAAGCTTCTCAGAATCTCCCTCGATATTTTCAACACTTTTTTGATTGGATTGTGAAACATCATTAATCTGGGATATTTTTTCAATGATCCATTCAATATTTTCCACCATTTCTATCGAATCTTTATAAGATTTTTTAGCAATTACGACTGAATTTTCCATTTCTTGAGAGGTTGTCGAAATCTTTGCTTCAACTTCTAGTGATATTGTTGTCAATCCATTCATATTGGTCGCATTTTCAGCAATCGTATCACTTACATCGTTGATGGATTGAACAATCGTCCCAACATTGACTTCAATTTCTGTCAAACTTTTTTGCGTTCGCTCAGCAAGTTTACGCACCTCATCAGCAACTACAGCAAACCCTCGTCCATGCTCACCGGCACGTGCTGCTTCGATTGCCGCATTCAACGCCAAAAGATTGGTTTGATCGGCTATCTCTTTAATCACACCAAGAACACTTTTAACTTGTTGGGCATCTTGACGCAGACCTACCAATCGGGCAGACATATCATTTTCTGTTTCTATGTAGCCTTCTACTTCATTCACAAGACGATCCAATGCATCTTTTGCACTTAAAAGCTCATCATTAGAATTAGAGATGTTTCTTTGCGTCTGTTCTGATATTGCCATTGCAGCAGAGAGTATCTCTTTGATTGACTGACTTTTTTGGGTTGTTGCTTCAACAATCGAGCGCTCTTTTTCCACTCCTGATAAAATATTTTGCGTTGCTTGAGTAATCGTCGAAGCAATCATTACATTTTGTTTGCCTAATGACTTTACCTCATTAATGGTTTCTTGAATCATCTCTACAAAGTTATTAACGGATATTGCAGCTTCCGCAAACTCATCTTTTTTCGTCACTTCGAGTCGTTTGGTTAAATCTTTGTCTCCGCTGACCAATTCAGCAATACGAGTACGCAAGCCAGAAAGCGGGATTATTACTTCTCGACCAAAAAAGAGATTTAATACTAGAACAAAAGCGATAACACCAACCCCTAATGCCATCAATAAAATATTTTGTGTTTTATCAATTGCTTCATCATTTTTTTCTAACGAAATAACCAAGTCCATAACACCAAGAGTATCTCCTACTTGAACATTCGTATGACAAGCAAGACATTTATCTTCCGCAATCAGAGGCTGAAGGAGTCGAATAGTGTGTCCTGACTCTTGATTTTCTACAACCTCGGATTTTTTAGTTTCGAAGACTTTTTTAATAAGCACATCATCACTTGAAGTTCCATGAGAACCAAATAACTCATTTACAGCCTTAGAGCGTTCAATTTTAATATCGGTAATGCCCTCAATCCCCTTAGCCGCTTCAATTGTTTCAGCAACAACTTTCGGATCACCTGCCAACATACTTTGCGTTAATGTTTGAAAAATTGATTGGCTTAACATACCCAAAGAACGCTTGGCAGTTGCATTGGAAAAATCGTTGAATGTTAGGCTCAAATAGCCATAAATAGCCCCTACTCCCAAAGCACTAAAGACTAATATGGAAAAAATTACTTTTGATTTAACTGTGTTAAGCATTCTATATACTCCGATTTTTTGTAGTGTAAAATTTAACTTCTAAATCTTATTGTACCGTATAATGTTCACCTTCATGCGGATAGCTCACAATTCCTTGCAGTGTTTGTATTTTAATGGGTAGATTCATCGGTCGACGCATCGATACAGGATCAACCTTGCTGACACTAAAATGCAAATGCGGAGCTGTGGTATACCCCGTATTTCCAGAATACGCAATCAACTGCCCTTTTTTCACTACGTCTCCAATTTTAACCGCTGAGCCTCCCACTTTAAGGTGATAATAATTTCCCAGCGTTCCATCACTATGCCGAATGTTGACATAGTTCATAAACGTGCGGTACTGCGGTGATGGTCCCCCAAAATTATTACTTACATCCACGCCGACAACGTCTCCTTCACGCGCTGCATAGATAGGAGTCCCTATAGGAAGAGAAAAATCAATCGCGTAAGCTGACAATCCTTTATGCGATAAGCCTCCATTATACCCTTGTGATATCCGCACGTTTGTTCCCTCAGCGAACGGAAGTCGATAGATATACGTATCATCGTGCAAAGCAAAAGCCGAGCCCTTTACCCAACCGTAGGAAGATTGATAATCTGTTAGTGATGATTTTACAATGGGACTAAGAGTCAAAATTTCTTTTTTAGTGCGTCCTGGAAGCTCAACGTATAATGGAAGCGAATGATTGGCTTTTAAATTGGTCAGTTTTTCAAAATCTAATGACAGTGTCACTAAATAAGGATTGAGATTTTCTGCTTCAAATACCATCTCACCTTTGGCATTGCGCTCGCCTACAACAATAACACTGTTTCTTGAGCCTATTTTAGCCGTTCGTTTAATTCCTCGCACCTCGGAACGCTTTAAAATTCTCAAATGCTCCTCATACGCCTGCTCTTGATCCATTGAAAACTGGATACTTTTAGCTTCTAAGGCTTGTTCCTTGCACAAAGAATCCAAATTTTTAATCGGATGATCAGAAAAGTTTTTTTGATAAAAAGCTATCGCCTCTAAACGAACACGCGGCTGATGTAAAGGCTCTAATTCAATAGATGCCAAGTGCTCGAATTTTTGTTTATCCTTCGTCTCAATCGCACCCAGTAATGATTTTCGATACAGTTGATAAATAACCTCTTGACGTAAAGACAATGAGCGTAATTTCTGAAGATAAGCACTTAGTTTGCCTTTATCTTTTTTAGAAGGCTCTCGTAATGACTCCCCCAAAAGTAATGTTTCCTGAACATCTTTGCAATAATTTGCAATAATTTTTGGTTCTTCTGTCTCTAAAAATGCTTCATTTAACTGAATCAATCGACGTGAATCTTTTTCGAGCGGTTGAGCAAGTGCGTAAAATGGCAGTAAATTTTCTCCACGGACAAGGATAATGCTGCACAGTAAAAAAATAATCGATTTTAGCACTCTCTACTAACCCTTTTAACATCATTCTATAAATTCTAATCCTCTCATTTTAGCACATCTAAAGAGCATATAGGCGCAAGGTCTGCTATAATAAAGATTATTTTTATTCAGTACGGAGTAATCATGTCCATGCGTATTTTAAACTCAATCAAACCAGGTGTCGTATTCGGCGAAGATTTATATACTCTTTTTGCCATCGCAAAACAAGAAGGCTTTGCTCTTCCTGCTGTTAATGTTGTCGGAACCGATTCAATCAACGCGGTTCTTGAAGCCGCCAAAGTGGTTAACTCTCCCGTCGTCATCCAGTTTTCCAACGGTGGTGCAAGCTACTATGCGGGAAAAGGACTTAGTAACGAAAATGAAAAAGCAGCTATTGTTGGTGCAATCAGTGGTGCATTGCATGTCCATATGATGGCAGAAGCGTATGGGATTCCTGTTGTCTTGCATACCGATCATGCCGCACGTCATCTTCTTCCATGGATTGATGCCCTGCTGGATGCAGGCGAAAAACATTTCGCACAATATGGCAAACCACTTTTCAGCTCCCACATGCTTGATCTCTCCGAAGAGAGTTTAGAAGAAAATGTTGCCACCTGCGTACGCTATATGGAACGAATGGCTAAAATCGGAATGACACTGGAAATCGAACTGGGCGTTACCGGCGGGGAAGAAGATGGCGTAGACAATAGTAATATCGATAATTCACTTTTGTACACCCAACCTGAAGATGTTGCCTACGCCTACGAAAAACTCATGGTTGTAAGTAAAAATTTCACGATTGCCGCATCTTTTGGAAACGTACATGGTGTTTATAAACCCGGTAACGTTGTTCTCACCCCTATTATTTTGGACAACTCACAAAAATACATCCAAGAAAAATTTGGTACCGCATCTAAACCTGTAAATTTTGTCTTTCACGGCGGTTCAGGCTCAACACTCGAAGAGATTCGTGAAGCGATTAGCTATGGTGTTATTAAAATGAACATTGACACCGATACCCAATGGGCAACATGGGAAGGGGTCAAAGATTATTATGAGAAATACAAAGATTACCTCCAAGGGCAAATCGGAAATCCTGAGGGGGAAGACAAACCAAACAAAAAGTATTATGACCCTCGTAAATGGTTGCAAGCTGGACAAAAAACATTAATCAATCGTGTAAAAGTAGCGTTTAATGATTTGAATGCGATAGATAGAAATTAAGTTTATTCCCTTCTCGTCCCCTATAGGGCACAAAAACCTCTTTGAGGTCCCGTACTTCACGTGCGGTAGCTCTACGGAATCCATCTTTCTTTCACTCGTATAATTACATCACCATTCAAGAAGGCAGTATAATAAACTGTAAGATATCCTGTCTCTTCCAATTTCAAAAATATAAAACGTTAAAGTGATGAAAAAAATTTATTACGTATTAAAAATAATACTATATAAATTGATATGGCTGTATGATTTAATCAAACAATATCTTAATAGATGAGGATATTTGTGAAAAGGATATAAAATGACAACAGCATTATCCCGTAGAAGCTTTTTCAAACATATGTTGGCAATCGGTGCAGTCACTTTTTTGACTTCTCCATTACATGCTAAAGTGACTAAAGTGTCCGTAAAATATCAAGACAAATCTACCAACGGCAAAACATGCAAAGAGTGCCTCCATTTTCTAGCGGGTACAAACGAATGTAAACTGGTAGGAGGAAAAATAAAAGCCGAAGGCTGGTGCAACTTGTACCAAAAAGTTCCAAAAAAAGCCTAATATTGAAAAAATTTACTAAACCGTCCGCCTCTTTATTATACTGCCTTCTTGAGAGGAAAAATGAAAAGGGATGGATTCTGTGTCGGAGCACGGAACCTCAAAGAGGTTCTTGTACCCTATAGGGTAGGAGGAGGATATAATTGTGAATGGGATTGTAATATTATTTAGAATAGGTAATTTTTGCTTTTGATTTTAGCGCAGACATTTTTTTATCCATATAGACTTTGAACTTATCCATTTTTAAACGTTGTTCAATAAAGTTTTTAACCTCATCAAAACTCATCTTTTTTGCTGGCATTTTATCTTCGAGATAGATAACATGGAATCCAAATTGGCTTTGTACCGGATCCGATGAAATTGCCCCTTCTTTCATAGCGAAGACAGCATCATTAAAGGATGGAACCATCTGACCGCGAGGGAAGTATCCTAAATCTCCACCTTTAGCTGCACTTGGTCCTGTTGATTTTGATTTTGCCTGAGCTATAAATTCTGCTTTAAGCTTATCACCGCCAAGACCTCTCATGCTTTTGATCACCGCCTCTGCATCATCAGCAGTTTTAACCAAAATATGACGTGCGTGTACTTTTTCTTTGTCTACAAATTCATCAACATTGGCATCATAATAAGCTTTTACCTCTTTGGCATCTACCTTGATAGCATCAAACTGCTGCTGCTCCCATACTTTTGCTGCAAGCTGCATTTTCATACGCTCTGCAAGTTTTTGGTATTCACTTTTATACTCTCTGGATTCTAAGATTCCTGTTTTTTGGGCATCATCAAATACTAATTGCTGAGCAACCATCCCTTCAATGATACGTTGACGAAGTTCATTTTGTTTATCTGCAGGTAGAGAATCGAAACGCCCTTGCGTCCCTTCCATAAGTACACGATTGACTTCATCCGATGTAATAGCATCACCATTAACCGTCGCTAGAACTGCTGCATTGGCAATTGTTGCACTTAATAAAACCCCTAATACCCATACGCCAAACTGTCGTCTCATTGTTGTCCTTGTTTAATCTTCGATTGAGCGAATTATAATATAAATAAAAGAATATCGTATACAAATTAATCAATGTTAAACACTTAATTCTTTTCGACTCTCATAGGCGAGCTCTAAATAGCGATCAATCGTCTGTAATAAAAAGTTTTTATCGATTGGCTTTGCAAGGTGAGCATCCAAACCTGCACGAATAATACGTTCACGATCTCCAATCAAAGCATGGGCAGTTAGAGCAATTACCGGAGTAAATCCTCGTTTATCACGCTTATCAATCTCTTTAATCAGTCTGTTTGCCGTTAACCCATCCATTACAGGCATATCAATGTCCATTAATACCAGATCAAAGGACTCTGCTAGATATGCATCGACTGCTTTTTGTCCATTATCTACGGCAGTAACCTTAAAATTATGCTGCTGTAAAATTGTTTCCAGTAATTTTAGGTTAATCGGATTATCTTCAGCAACCAAAATTTTTGCATTTTCTATGGTAGCTTCAGGCTTGCGCTCTGTTGTTTCCACATAAGGCTCTTCTTGTGAAACTGTTTTTCCTAACATAGAGAATATTTTGTGCAAGGTACTCGGTAAAAGAGGTGTCATAATAATTGATTCAACTGTTTTACGTAGATATACCCCTTTTTCTTTTGATTGCGCATCCAAAACTGCCACTATTTGCAAATGTGGATACGTTGCTTTGAGAGACTCTGCTTGTGATACGGAAAGATGAGGGACATCAATCAGCAATACATCACAGAAGTTAAGCTCTGGATTCACCAATGAGGAAACAGGAATGACTTTCAATTTGAGCAGATCCAGATATTTTTCCAACAAAACACTCTGCGTCGAATGAGGTTCATGGGAATAAAAAGCAATCGTTTTAGCTTCAATAGTACCCAAATGTGTATAGTCATCAACTTCATGGGAAATACGGAATGAAAAGCGTGATCCTCTCCCCACTTCAGAAGCCAGCATTAAATGTGAGTCCATCATATCGATGTATTTATGACTCAACGAAAGACCTACGCCCATACCATCTTGTCCATGGCGTTGATTTTCCCATGCTGATGAAAAGGGCCGCAATAAAGTTATCATCCGTCCACTTTCAATACCAACACCCGTATCACTGACGGCATATTCCACTTCAATTTTATTTTGTTCTTGTTTTACGATTAAAATTTCAAGCAGAACTTGACCGGATATGGGAGTAAATTTGATAGCATTTTGAATTAAATTTCGAAGGATAGTCAAAATCTTATCCTGATCACCCTTGATCTCTAACGGTAATCGGGGATCAATTAAAACACTCCAGCGTATTTCTTTTGCATCGAGCATCTCCGTAAATTGCATTGAAAAATTTTCATACACCTCAAAAGGTTTAAATGGATTCAGGTTCGGCTGGATACCGCCACCTTCAACTTGCATCAACTCCAAAAGATTTTCAATGTTTCGCATCATGGAAGAGGCGCTTTTACCTGCCATATCGATGTATTCTTGTTGCCACGAACTAAGCGGACTGGAGGGTAATAAATCAACAAAACCGATAATAGCATTCATAGGCGTTCGAAACTCGTGCGATATATTGGTTAAAAGTTTCTTTTTAAATCGTTCAAAATAACGCTCTGCGAGCAAAGCCCGCTCCAGTGCTGTAGTATCTCGCAGTACTATGGCTACGACAAATTCATCTCCAAGAACAATTACCTCTGTACGAATCACAACCTCATACGTTTTTGACTTTGTGCTGGCTTTACCGCGATACTCTCCTGAATTGGAAAGGATATAGGATAATTCTACTCCTTGAGGATGCAACCAAAACTTAATAGGAAGGAGTGAAGCTATCTCATCAATCCCAAAAAAACTGAGTAAAAGTTGGTTGCTTCCACCAATTTCACCTGTAAGATTGGTATACAAAAAAGGATCACCATGCGTTGACGCACAGGATGTGAGCATGCCTAGTTCGCGAGAAAATGTATGTTCAAATAAACTCGTGTAGTTCATATCAAAATAACCTCACTTTGCTACGTGTAAATATTTTTGAAGAATATACTCTAATTTTTCACGAGTAAGCGGTTTGGAAAGATAATCATCCAACCCTTTTTCAAGAATATATTCACGATCTCCTTCCATCGCCAAAGCCGTTAATGCAATAATCGGCATTCGCCCGCTACTCGATGCTCCTTCTTCCGCTTTTATCTCTTGTGTCGCTAAAATTCCGTCTTTAATCGGCATATCAATATCCATAAAAATAATATCAAAACGTTGATTTCGACATGCTTCCACCGCTTCATCACCATTTGATGTCGTAACGACATTTAATCCGTACTCTTTGAGTAAAAGTTTGATAAGCCGCTGATTGATCAAATTGTCTTCAACAACCAACGCATGAATCCCTCGTTGCAATTGAGCAATCACGGGAACTTCTTTCTTGTCAAGGTGTAAAACATCTACTAAATTGGAGAGCAAGCTTGTCGGTAATAGAGGCTTAGACAAACCATAATCGATGACATGCAAGGTCCGAGCCAATAACCGCTCATGCTGTTCCAACAAAAGAACTGTTGTACATGTCCGCTTCAACGATGAGAGCGTCAAAATCCACTCACTTTTTTCTTGTGAGGCAATAAAATAGACAACGTCCGTATCGTTAAAAATATTTTCATCTATCAAATGAGTTTTTGTGACACTTATCCCAAAACTGCGTAGATAATTGGTCAAATGATTAGCATCATCAATACGTTTTTCATCCAATAAAACTACTTTTGCACTACGATCATTAATCATTCTCATTGCCTGATCAGAAGAACCTTCAAGAGTTAATGCAAAACTAAACGAAGAGCCTCGCCCCTCTTCGCTCGCAATTTTTAACTCACCGCCCATCAAATTAATCAATCCATGAGAAAGGCTCAATCCAACGCCAAGGCGATTATCTGCATGGTCACCGGAAACAAAAGGTCGTGTAATAAAACCAAGATCCCCTTTACTAATCCCCTTACCGGTATCTTTAACACTAAATCCAATGTTACTGCTGCCCGTAGTATTACGTTTCAGAAGTTTAATTTCAATGGTAATACGCCCCTGCGGTGCCGTAAATTTCAAAGCATTATTATAAAGATTGCTAAGTGCCTGCTTGATTTTTCGAATATCGCCCGTAGATGCGTTGGAAGCTTAGGGTCGATAAAAATCACCACACCCACCCCTTTGTCATTAGCAAGAGAGACACAGCCAATGGCAAACTCTTCCATTTCAGCGATAATATTAAAATCAATCTTGCTGATACTTAAACGCCCCGTTTGCATCTGTGCCAGATCAAGCAAATTTTCGATATTGGACATTAAATTTCGAGCAGAGCCTTGAACCGAATGAATGTATTCCAACTGCGTATCCGATGGAGACGTTTTAGCCAAAAGGTCAACAAATCCCAAAATTCCATTCATTGGTGTTCTAAATTCATGCCCTATGTTGGCTAAAAATTTTGTTTTAAGGGCTTCAACCTGTACGACTTCTTCTTTTAGTGCCACAACATTTGTATTATCTTCCAATCTTAAAAGATACAAATCGCTTGAACCCTGACGCAACATGGTTGAGGTTGCTAACATAGCACGGCGTTTTCCTTGGGCATCTGTAATACCAAGCCCATATCCACTGGGACAGTGGGTACGAATATAATCGAGCCAGCTTTTATCGTATTCCGTAAATACTTCTTCGTCTTCATCACTAAAAAGTTCACGTATACTCTCATGTTTTGTACGAAGTTCTTCAATCGTCTTCACCGGAACCAGCTTAAAAAAAGCCTTATTAGCTCCAATCCATCCATTCTCTTTCGTAAAAAATAAAATTGCACTGGGATCAGTATCTAAGACTTTATAAAAAAGCTCTTTGTCAATATTATAATCGATTCCTTCTTCATCACTATGCTTTTTAAAAAGATTCATAATCCACTTTTTAAGTTCCAATAGAAGCTCCTGTTTACGAATTTATAGTCGTTTTTTGTTTATTGTAACACAAAATTCTCTCACGTACTTTATTAATAAACATTTTAATCTATTTTAGCACTCTCAGTGTGTAAAAATTGGTGATACAATAGCAAAAAAAAATGGATTAAACCTTCCCGTGAAAAAAGCAACCAAAAAAGAGATTGAAGAAATCAAACAGATCTTATTGGAAAAATACCGTGATGCCGTAACCGAACTCACTTACCAAAATGCCTATGAATTGGTCATTGCCGTAGCCCTCTCAGCACAATGCACCGATAAGCGCGTCAACTTGATAACACCTGAGCTTTTCAAGGCATATCCAACACCGCAGGCTCTAGCCAACGCTGATTTAGCTCACATTAAAAGCCTCATTCAAAGCTGTTCGTTTTTTAACAATAAAGCAATCAATCTTATTGCAATGGCAAAGCGTATCGTTGATGTCTATGGAGGAGAAATTCCTTTGGATGAAAAAGAGCTTATAACCCTCGCAGGAGTTGGACAAAAAACAGCTCATGTCGTCTTAATCGAATACACCCAAGCCAATCTCATGGCGGTAGATACCCATGTATTTCGTGTCAGCCACAGACTTGGTCTGAGTGATGACCTAACCCCTGCCACTACGGAAGCCACCTTGGTCAAAAAATTCAAAACACAATTACATCAGCTCCATCAGGGAATGGTGCTCTTCGGTCGTTATATCTGTACCGCGAAAAATCCCAAATGTGACGATACATGTTTTTTACAAAACTACTGTAAAACCAAGGAAAGCTTTAAACCCAGATAAGATACAATCTCTCATGATAAAACTTATACTACTTTGGTTATTCGCAGTAATAATGTTTTCGGGATGTTTCAATGAGCGCGGTATCAGTATGCGTTACTACAGTAATTGCGAAGAGTTTTATGATTCACAAGGGTATTATCACAAAAAATGCCCCGACAATCTAGTCGATTACACCGATATTAAAAAAAATTTGACCCCGTCAGGTTCTGATATCTCACCTAAGGTTTGGTAAAAAGGGTTATTTACACGCAATAAAAGTAGCAAAATTTGCCCACTGAAACAACACGTCACAGCTGGTAAATCCACTTTTTTTGACCATTGCACTGTTTTCTTCTACCGTATACGGTATCAGCACATTTTCTAAAGCTTCACGTTTTTGGACAATTTCGTATTCACTGTACCCTTGAACTTTTTTATAATCATAATAGCAATCAATAAGCTGCTTATTAAGCATACTGTTCTCACTCAGTACTTTTTCGCTGAAAATAAAAACTCCCCCTTCTTCAAGTGAGTCATATATTTTTTGAACCAATTTTTCTCTCATCATCGGGCGCACAAACTGCAAAGTATAATTGCATACAATAGCTCGTGTTATGCCAAATGGATAATCTAAAATATCCCCTTCGACAAGATGAATCTTTGATTGATACACTTCGAGTTTTTTGTGCGCATGTTCAATCATTGCATGGGAATTATCAATTCCGATCAGCTCACACTTGTCTGACGAGTCCATCCCTCTCTCAATTTGGAGAAGTAATGACGCAGTCGAGCATCCCAAATCAATAATTCTTCCCCCGTCGATAAGCGCATTTAAACAAAATCGAGCAGTCAATTGTTGGGATTCTTTGTAAAAGGGGACAGAACGACTCAGCATATCATCAAAAACAGCTGCAACATCGGCATCAAATTCAAATTGTTTGGAAATTGGTTTAGTAAAAAGAGTATCGGTTTTCATAAATGCCATTATAGCTAAATGTGGATGCTTTTGAGGGAGGGGTCGCGACGAAACAACACTTTTGCTCCCCCCTCAACATCTGTCATAAAGCAAAAGTCAATCCAAATTTAAAATAGTGATGGGGAAATCTCATGAATTTTTTTCGATTTTGAAGCTGAAGCTTTAGATGCGCCAAAGAAACTAATCTCATGTTCTCTTAAAATACGAATGAGATTCGTTGTCCCTTGAATCCCGACAGGATCCCCTGCCGTAAAAATATAGGTCTGGGTTTTATCAATAATATTACGTGCCAATCCACGGCTAATAATATCACTTAGCATCTCTTCGAGTTTTGCTTTTTTGGTTAAGTATGCAGGGATTACACCCCACACCAAGGTTAACAATCGTGCCACCCGCTCATCATGAGTAGCAGCATAAATCGTCATCTCAGGGCGATAGCGGGCAAGTTTTTTTGCCGATTGTCCCGAGGTTGTCATGGCAATAATCCCGACTGCATGAAGCGCATCTCCCAAACGCACTGCTGATTCATTAATAATATCCATCGGATCATGCGGTGTAAATTCTAAAAATTTATCAAAAGGATAAATCTCTTCAATCGATTGTATGGTATTGACCATTGTTTCTACCGCTAAAATCGGATTATCCCCTACTGCCGATTCTTCTGAGAGCATTACCGCATCTGTACCATCCAAAACAGCATTTGCAACATCGCTGATCTCAGCACGGGTTGCCGTCTCATGCTGCGTCATTGAAAGGAGCATTTGGGTTGCCGTAATCACCGGTTTTGAGTGCTCGTTTGCTTTACGTATTAACATTTTTTGAATCGTCGGTACTTGATAATACGGAACTTCGATCCCTAAATCACCTCGCGCAACCATTAATCCATCTGAATGTTCTAAAATATCATCAATATTTTCAACCGCATCAAATTTTTCAATCTTAGCAAACAGTTGCACATCTCCACCGTAAGCATGAACAATTTCACGTGCCCGTATCATATCCGATCCATTTTGGACAAAAGAAATTGCCATAAAATCAACCCCATTGGCAACTCCCCATGCCATATCTTCTCGATCTTTAGGGGTCAGAACATCAATACCCAATCGAGTATTGGGAAAGTTCATCCCTTTTTGCGAACTTAATTTTCCATTATTTAGAATTTCTGCTTGAACAAAGTTCTCTTCACATGCCACGATACGGGCTCTGATATTTCCATCATGCAAATAGATGGAATCCCCAATATTGAGTAAGTCTAAAATATTGCTTTGATTGATAGATACCCTATAGTGATGCTCACCTATACGCTCACCCTCAATCGTATCGCGATAAAAATCGAGCCTATCCTTCGAGTGAAGATGAAATTCTTCTTTTAACATTCCAATTCGCATTTTTGGACCGCTAATATCTTGTAAAACACCGACAATCAGCCCTGTTTTATTCATTGCACTGCGAATGCTCGCTAAAACCTTTGAATGATAATCGTGCGTTCCGTGTGAAAAATTTAGACGAAATACATTAACACCTGCTCGTATCATTGCCGATAACATTTCCACACTGTCTGAAGACGGTCCTACGGTTGCTACTATTTTGGTCCGCTTTTGCATGCTTTTTTTCTCCATAAAATGTGTAATTTTTAAGGATATTAGCATATTTTTACCACTGTGAAATCAATCTCAGGGATTTTAGAGGTGCTTTCTTATAAAATAAGCGCTATATTCATTGATTTGGAAACAACACACATATGAACACAAGACCCATCGAAACCGATATTGTTCTGGTTGATATTATTGATTTTTCACTTCTTAGTATGCCTAAGCAACTCGAACTTATTAGTTATCTTTCCCAGAGCTACAAAAAAATGATCCACAAGATGCTCAAAAATTCAGGTATTCCATTGGAAAAAATGTTGCAAGGAATTATTCCGACAGGGGATGGTTTTTATTGTATTTTACACCCAAGTCTACGGGGCTTTGGTTCTATTCTTGGTTTGTCTTTTAATCATTTCTCCGATTTTATTGCTCGTGAATACCCTTATTTTCAAGGATTGCGTGTTGCGGTTCATACCGGGAATGTCTACCGTTTTGAGGATATTTTAGGTCATGACAACTTTGTCGGAGATGGATTGAACGAATGCGCACGGTATGGTGAAATAAAAAATTTGATCGTCAGTACGGTTTTCATTTCCGAAACTGCGTATAAATCCTTACAAGGATTTTTAGACGATCATAGTGATTTTGCCGAGTTACTGACTAAATGTGAATTCAAACACAGTTCACTTCATACGTTTAGCGACAAACACAACATACAACACAGCGGATACCTCATTTGGATGCGACAAGGGGGAATAATTCCCCCTCCAAAATCTGATTGGTTACTTACCCCAAAAAGGAGAATAAATGCGTTTTAGCATCGATGAATACGCCAAAACATTTAAAATGTCCAAAGAGATGATCCATAATAAGTTGAAATCTAAACGTCTCAACTATATTATCGAGGGGGGAATTACCTACATCATTGTCCCCAGAAGTGCTTTGAGTGAAGAAAAAGAACGTGAAATTCATGTTGCTAAAAATACACATTCAAGCACTTCAGCCCCTTCTGTCGCAACTAAAACAAATGTTGGGATGATTATAGCCCTCTACCAAAAAGAAAATAATCACCTCAAACTCAAACTCAAAGAACTTGAAGCGAAAATCGATTCCCTTGTACATGATAAAGAGCAGATGCTTATCGCTGAACGCAATCGAATCGAAGAAATTTACACGGCTAAAGATGAACAGCTCAAAAATATACTTGAAGTACTAAGCAGCAAGCTTATGCTCTCACAAAACAGTACCATACACGATGTTGATGCTACTGTATCTAATACAATTCCATTTAGTGCTAGCGGTCTTATTGAACTCAAGCGTTATTTAAAATTTATTGGAATAGGAAGCGAAGGGCGCAAAGCAATACGGAGTCGTTTTTCTGATCGATATGGAAGCGATGTCCGTATTATTCAAAAAGAGAGCGAGTTCTACGTCGATCTTTCAAAATACGATTATACTGACCTTCTATAACCCTTCTTAATTTCTAAATCACTTCTTTAAATTTTTTATTTTAAACGAATTTCCGCCTTTGCGGGAATGTCAAATATTATAATCCTTCATTCATGTGATAAATTCCACATGAATTTTTATACATTTTTCCGTATATATATAATCATATTATGAAGTATAGTAAATTATTTTTGTATATAACCGATATTAAAAATGGCATTATATTCTTAATAATGATTATAAAGAGTATTTAATAGCATATTTCATACATTTTTTATGTTTAATTTAATAAATAAAGTTTACAATAGGGTAATGGAAATGAATGACCTTTTTAATCTTCTTCACAACGCTGTCGAAGCGCAAAGCAACGGGAAAAAAATTTCTCAAAAAGAAATGGCTCAAAGGCTAGGAATTTCTATGCGTTCCTATCAAGATTGGCGGCTTGGAAACGCAAAGCCACAAGCCGCCAAAGCGATTTTAGAAATGCTTGGAATGCTTGAAGATGATGAGATCATACGTGTAGTCCGAAAAATTAATAAATTAGGAAAAAAGTCATGAGTACGTTAAGTGAACAAGAACGCCACGGTTTAGACGATGTTTTTTTATCCATATCCTCAACGCAGCCTTTCGTACTTAAATACAAATTATCTCACTATCATTCGTACTTCATCTTGCATCTAAAAACCCGCATGAGGGCATTTAATATTCGAACACCACTCCGAGAAAAGATCAAAAACACTCTAAAAAACACCTTTTTCCAAAAGAATTCACAAAAAACAGAAAAAACAAGAAAAATTTAAGCTAAGAGATATTAAAGTATTTCCGTCGGAAACGCAGGGCTCTCTTTTTTCTCGTAAATCAGGAAGTTTTAGCGAGTTTCATAGATCTTTATCTAAAGGAATTAAATGAATAAAGCACAATTCGTTGAGTTGGTACAAAAAAATGGCGGTTACAAAACTAAAGTAGAAGCTGAAACAGCTATCAAAGCATTTACAGAAGCGGTTACAGAAGCTCTTGTTGCTAAAGAAGAAGTTTCATTGGTAGGCTTCGGCAACTTTGCAGCATCACTTCAAAAAGGTAAAAGCGGTAAAGTACCGGGTACTGATAAAACTTACACTACTGCAGACAAAATGGTTCCTAAATTCAAACCAGGCAAAAGTCTTAAAGATAGCGTTGCAGCTGCAAAATAGTTCTTGCTAATTCTTCGAGGGTCTTCCTCGAAGCTTACTAATATATTTCCCTTATTTATCCACTTAATACGTTATAATTGTCACCTTATCATTCATCGTTGGAGAGGATTACTATCGTGTTGTTTTCATTTTTATCATACCTATTTCCATCGAAACCTATTAAAATCAATGAAAAGATTAATGTATCTGAACAAGAAAAACAAAGTGCGTCACAAAAAACACTTGAGCATTCTATCCTTGATGTTAATGGAGTATTACTTAAAGATTTCACGCTCTTTCATCACAACACTTCACTCTTAATTGATCTATTAATCTTTTTACCCCATTATGGTCTTTATCTAGGTGAAAAAATATTATGGAAAGAGTCAGATTTAAAGGGTGCGAGTGTTGAGCGTTCTTCACGAAAAAGTAAAAAAACATCTACTACCCGCCTTGAATCAACAGAAAAAATACTTCATCAGAAACTTGAAGATATTTTATCTTTTGATTCCACCCCAATTGAGCGTTTTTTTTGGATGGAACATCTCAGTGAAGCAGAATTTGATGCCCTTGATCCCTCTTTTCACAAACTGCTTCCTAAAGAAAGGTTACTGTTTTGTGATGATACTATTCAAAGCATTCAAAATAAACTTGTGTCACTGGGAACCTATCAGGAGACGCCCTATTCAAAGCTAAAGCTAATCGGATCACTTCGAGCTCATACTCTATTGCTTCCAACAGCTGCAGAGCCTTTTGGAGCCTTTTTAGACGATGATCAGCAAATATTTTTAGACGCTGCGCTTACCCAATCTCCTCTTGTGCTTGGAGGGGCTTGTGCCAGTGGTAAAAGTACAGTTCTTGTCCGAAAAATACTTCAAATACTTCTTGAAAACTCCCATGCTAAAATTATGATTATTACCCCAACACTCCTTAACGGGGAAACGCTTCGTCAAGAGCTTATAGCCTTGGCTGATTTTGCCGTCGTACACCTTGATTTTTCACGACTTCAATTTTTAAGTCCAAGTCAACTCTATACCCCTATTGATACCAATGAGTTTCCAAGCGACATGACTCATATTGTATGTGATGATGTACAGCTGTTGGATATTTCCCCTTTTCTTGATCTCACTGCAAGTTCAAATGAAAAATTCATTATTCTAAGCGGTTCTATACTCGAAGAAAATACCCCTCAACAAACATTAAAGCATATTTATCGAAATCCTTCGATTCAGTTCGTACATTTTTCTCACACCAAAGGAGCACTTTATACGCTCCTATCAGGATTAAGGAACCACTTGGATCTTCTCTGTGCTTCCCCTGTTATGATTATTCTTCCCAATGAAGAACTTTTAGACGAATATAAAAATGCTATCGATGAATATTTGCATCTCGAATCACGAATACTCAATACATCGTTTAGCTTACAATACAAAAGCCTTGAATTTATCACACTATCGACCTTGGAGTTTATCAGTTCTCTTAGCGTTTCCCATTGCTATCTCATTAATATTGACCCCAATAACCGCCTTTATCCTCTTGCGTTAAGCCGGGCATCAGAGAGCGTCACTATAATTTCTGAAGATCTTCACTCGTTATCTTAAACCATACACAAAAGGAATAACCATGCGTCTTTTACTCTCTTTGCTGCTATCCTATAGCTTTGCACTTGCTGCTCATCCAACGGTCCTACTTCAAACAACTCAAGGTGATTTAACGCTTGAACTTTATGAAGATGTGGCCCCTCTCGCGGTTGAAAACTTCAAAACACACATAAAAAATGGCTACTATAATGGTCTCACTTTTCACCGTATTATCAAAAATTTCATGGTTCAAGGGGGGGATCCTACCGGAACCGGTGCAGGTGGCGAATCAATCTGGAAAAAACCGTTTAAAGATGAATTCAAATCAGGGGTAGTCTTTAATCAAGCTGGAATCTTAGCCATGGCCAATGCGGGACCTCGTACAAATGGAAGTCAGTTTTTTATCACGACTGCACCCACACCATGGCTCAATGGCTATCACACTATTTTTGGTAAAGTAATTAAAGGTTTAGATACCCTCAACAAACTTAATAACGTCCAAACCAATGGTCAGCAAAATGGTGATCGACCAATTCAAACACAAAAAATAATCAAAGCCACATTGCTTCCCTGATTATTTAGGGAGTTTTGCTAAGGAGTCTAAAACGCTCTTTTGCGTTCCTTGATCAAGCTTTTTATCATTGGACACAAACATATAGAACTCAACTCGTCGATTTTTAGCTCGATTAGCTTCAGTACTGTTCGTCGCGAGCGGTTTAGCTGCTCCAAATCCTGCACTTGAAATTCGCTGCTCACTCACACCATTTTTAATCAACTCTCTCACTACCGTTGCCGCACGAGCACTTGATAAATCCAAGTTGTCACGATACGCAGAACCTTTCGGAAGAACTTGATTGTCGGTGTAGCCACGCACTGAAATATCAACCGTCGGAGGAAGTGTTTTGATAATATCTGCCACTCTTTTGACAAAGCGATGCATCTCTTCATCGTCTAACGTTGCATTCGAGCCTCTAAAGGGTATGGTTGCCGGCAATTTAAGCAACGTTCCGTCCATGCTCTGATCCAATGCACCCTCACCTACTGAAACATTCTGCATCTGCTCATCTTCCGTACTGCTGGCTTCGGTTTTTCCATCACTTTGGCTAGGGTTATTCTCCAGTACTGCTCCGCCATCAGCAACCGGCATCTGGCCGCTGCTTTGCTCGGATGGCGTTTCGGGCGTAGCTGGGTCCATAGGGAGAACGGGACTAATCTCTTGCGGTGCAGGAGCATAATCGTATATTTTTACAAATTCTTCTTTAACTGCACGCATTTTTTCTTTATTGACTGACGCTAATGCATACAAAGCAATGAAAAGCGCCAACAGAAGACTAAAGAAGTCTGCCGTCGGTACTGCCCATTTTTCACATACTTCACATTGGGGACATGCTTTTGCTTTCTTTTTTCCCATCTTAAGGTCTCATTACGTGAATTGGCTATGCTTCTCTTCCGCAGGGGAGAGATAGTTAAGCAATTTAGCTTCAAGTGTTCTAGGATTATCGCCATGAACAATACCGATTATCCCCTGAAGCATCACTTTTTGTTCTTTGACAATGTGGTGTGATTTTGCAATCATTTTTCGCCCCCATGGTCCAAGCAAAACGTAGGATGAAAAAATCCCTGTTACTGTTGCGGTAAACGCTCCTGCAATACCTTGTGCCATTTCCGCTGGATTATCGAGTTTTTGAAGTGCCAAAATAAGACCCAAAACCGCTCCGATAAGTCCCATAACCGGGGAAGTTTCCCCTGCAAGAATCCAATAGTGTCCACACCCATGATAATAGTGTTCAGTCTCTTCAATGACCGCTTCAAGCGTTGCTTCGATGGTTTCGATTTCGTTCCCATCAACCGCCATGCTCAAGCCTTGCTTTAAAAACGCATTGTCAAGTTCTGCAACTCTCTTTTCTAACGAAAGGAGTCCGTCACGACGAGCCATCAACGCCAAATCAACAATCTCTTTGATCCGCTCTTCCAGATTTACAGGAGATTTTTTAAACACCATGCCAAGATTTTTGAAAGCACCTCTTACAAATTCTCCATCGGTTGCAACTGCTGCCGCTGCCATAGTAGTGGGAAAAATAACAATAAGAGACGCTAAATGGATAATGTGCAGAGGATTTCCACCGTCGATAATATCACCTGTACTAATCGAAGCGACCGCTATCAGCAGACCTAAAATAACCGTTAAATCCAAAGGAACTCCTTCTCCGCTAAACTAATTTTATTTTTATTGTTTCTATAACTCATAATCGGTCGATTGTACCTTGTTTTTGCTGAAAACTATGATTTTTTCTCCTTATCGGGATAGAAAAAATTGTAAAGAATTTTGATCAGAATCATCAAAAAAATACCGCTGCCCATACTGGCAACAATAAATGAGTAATATTCATCATGGCTAATCGCAGCCGCTTCATATCCTAATGTTGCGATTGCAACCGTAAACGTCAAAGGCATCGAATCACTCAGTGAAAATAGAATCGTATTTTTCCATCCCAAATAACCGCTATATGCCACAAAAGAGCTAACAAGTCGAATTCCAATAATAGCACTGGCAAGAAATAGTGCCATCAATAAAATCTTAGTATCCGTAAACGCATCCAGAGCAAGTGTAGATCCAACGTGTATAAAAAAGATCGGAACTAAAAATCCAAAACCAAATGAGGAAAGTTTTTCAGGAAGCTCTTTTTTGTGCTTAAAATACGTTGCTACAAACACTCCTGCCAAAAAAGCTCCTAGAACCACATCGATTTTAAGATAAAGCATCACAGCAATCATTAAAAACATCAGCGCCATTGAAAATCGAATATCCTGATCTTTACTATCATCATGAGGCATAATTAATGTCTTTAGTCCAGGATACCACCAAAAAAGAACTCGGATCCCTTTAAAAAAGAAGATAAAACCGATCATAAAGATAAATAATCCACCTAAAGTAAATGCAAATTCACGGTTGTATCCATACTCTAATCCGCCACTTAAAATGGTCAGTGCCATAATACTTACCAGTTCTCCAATAATCCCGATATTGAGAGCCAGTGCGAGCCATGGCTGGTTTTTACCATACTCTTTTACCAATGCCATCAACATTCCAAGAGAAAAAATCGGAATAGCAACCAAATAGACAGCACTCAAATCAAAATAGAAAAATAGTGTAAGTGAACCTGTATACAGCATCACAAAATAAATAACTGTTCGACGCAATAATGACGATTTGGCAAACCCAAACTCTTTGAGATTGACCTCCATCCCTGCCAAGAACATGAGATATAAAAAACCAACTTTTGCAATAATTTTAAACAATTCCGTTTCAACTAAAAAACCAAAATACCCGGCGAGACTCCCAAGTAATATTTCGATTACTACAACATTCACTCTCGTTACACGGGATAGAAAAGGTGAAAACATTACCAATAAAGATAACGTAATAATAACAATCACACTACTGCTCATTTCTAACCTCTCAATTCTTTCCATAAGGCGATGGCTTGGATATGCTCTTTTACATCATGAACACGAACAATCGAAGCACCCTCTTCAATCGCTTTAAGATGGATTGCCAACGTTCCCGCAAGACGATTTTCACTGCTTGAGGGTGAAATAGAGTCAATCATTGATTTACGGCTCGCACCGACCAATAATGGTTTCCCAAAAGCCAAAAAATGTTTTTGATGACGTATCAATTCCAAATTGTCATCCAAGCGTTTTCCAAAACCGATACCGCAGTCTAAAATCACATCAGAAATTCCAAATTTATCTGCTTTTTCTAAACGTTCAACAAAAAAATTCTCCACTTCATGAAGTATGGAAGTATATTGCGGGTTACTTTGCATAGCATGAGGATCCCCAAGTGCATGCATAATGACTACGGCAGCCTTATGTGCAGCGCAGAGTTTTGCAACCTCATCATTAGCAAGCCCTGTAATATCATTAATGATGTGAAATCCTCTCTCGAGTGCATATGCGATTACTCTTGGTGAATAACTGTCCAAACTCAAACGAATTCTTTCATACGTTTTTTCATGGTAAAGCAGATCAATAATAGGCTTTACTCGGGCCAATTCTTCTTCAGAACTGATCCCAATACTTCCCGGACGGCTCGAAACGCCTCCGATGTCGATAATGTCTGCACCCTGAACTATCATCTCTTCGATTTTTTCTACCGCGCTTGACTCTTTAAATCGACTTAACGCGTAAAAACTGTCATCATTGGCATTGATAATACCCATAACCTCGACTTTTTGAGAGAAATGCAGTCCACAAAAACGCGCTAATTCCTGCGAAACACTTTTGAGACCAAAGGGTTGAGCTTTCTCTTTTTGCACCAACTCTTTTAATTGTCTCTCATTGGCGATTAACAGTGCATTCACATGAGGAGTTGATGCGGTTACAGTCCCTTTTGGGACAGCTAAATCTGCCCCAATACTCAAAGCATCTTGCTTGAGAATATTGGCAGCGCCTACATGCAAATTTTTGATGGCAATCAGATGGATTTGCCCTTTGTCACTCAAAATAGTGACCCCTCCGCCATCAACACCAAGCTCTTTAAGCGTTTTTTTAAGATTAAAGGAAGAAGAGAGATGTTCAACGTGCACGCTTGGCTTCTTTGAGAAAATTCATCAACAGCATAATCAGAATGCTTTGTATCCGTCCATTGAGCTCGATAAGTCGAAATGCTTTTTCAAATCCCTCTATTTGTACGGCGGATAAACTGTACCTTTCTTCATACACAGCATGATGAAAAAGGTTTTCAATCAACTCTTTTGCTTCATGTTTTTTGAGCTTATCGTGCTCTTTTACCCATCTAAACATCTCTGAAATATCCAGTTGGCGCAGTACCAAAGAAATGGGCTTATGGTTTTTATCCTCTTGCTCGACTTGCAGTGACATTCGAGAGCGAACCGTTGGTAAAAATGTACTTTTATTAGGAGCCATCAAAATAAAGACAATATTTCTAGGGGGTTCTTCGAGGATTTTCAGCAAAGCATTTTGGGCAGGAACGGTGAAGCTTTTTGCTCCAATAATAAGCGTTTTAGTATTTTCTTCACTTTTATACGCTTCGGCAATCACTTCTTTAGCGTCTTCGATTTTAAAATCTTCACAGATAAAACGGACACTTCGCAAAGGCAATAAAGTTTGCTCGATTTCCAGTGATTTTTCTTCAAATCGCTGGGTGATAATGATGCCTCCTCGCTCAAGCGTGAACATCTATCTCCCCAAATAATACACCGGCTAACGTGCGGTCAAGAAGCCGATAAAGCTGAAGAAGCTTGATGTCAATGTGTGAATCATACGATCTAAGTAACAAAGAATTGGGATAATTTTCATCCATCATCCAAATGAATGCACCGTTGGAACGCTTGACGATGTCAGCACGACGCTCATCGCCCCCTTTTCCAATGTACCAAAAGAAATATTTTCCATTATAAGAGAGATCCAGCATATCATTGAGCATATCGATCGATTCAGCGTCTCGCATCAGATTTAAATGCGGATGCAGCGCTTCTAAAGAGACGATCGGTATCATAGGACGTTCTTTGGTGCGCTTGTTAATCGACTCAGTAATATAGTGTGAAAACCATCGTCGTTCATGATCGGTCACAACAACAATCGTGTGTCCTTGCATGATTTGATCCATGACATTCACAATTTGGGGAATCCACTCATAGCGTTGTTCTTCAAACCAGCTCATTGATGCCCCCTCTGCGCGTACCGCATCGAGAGTCCACTGGTCAAATTGACGCATTACTGATCCAACGAATAGGCACTGTGAAGTGAGCGAACCGATAGTTCGGCGTATTTTTCAGCAACGACCATCGATACTTTGATCTCAGAAGTTGAAATCATCATAATGTTGATGTTTTCACGTGCCATGGTTTGAAACGCTTTTGCCGCAACACCCGTATGTGATTTCATCCCCACACCGACGATGGATACTTTACAAATATTTTCATCGTAACTGGCTTCGCTAATCTCACCTTCACCCACAAACTGCTCAACGATATTTTTCGCATCCAATAATTCTGTTTTAGGGACGGTAAAATCAAGACTGGTTTTTCCATCGTGCCCAAGTGTTTGAATAATCATATCAATGTTCACACTGTTGTCTGCCAAACGGGTAAAAATATCCGACGCAATTCCCGGACGGTCAATAACTCCACTTAGAGATACGCGAGCTTGATTTTTATCCAGCGCAATGCCGCTAACGAGTGGTTTTTCCATAATATTTTCTTCCTTTGTGATAAGTGTCCCCTCAGCATCGGTGAAACTGGAGCGGGTTACGAGATTAACATTGAGTTTTTTTGCGAGCTCAACTGAACGGTTTTGAAGTACTTTAGCTCCAAGTGATGCCAGTTCCAGCATTTCGTCATAACTGATTTTATCCATCTTTTTGGCTTTTGGCTCGATGCGCGGATCAGTCGTATAGATCCCATCGACATCGGTGTAAATTTCACATAAATCAGCTTCCAATGCACCGGCTAGTGCTACCGCTGAGAGATCCGATCCGCCACGTCCCAATGTCGTTACTTGACCCTCTTCACTGACCCCTTGAAATCCTGCAACAACGACGACCTTGCCTAGTGCCAGCTGTTCGCGCATCAACGAAGGATCAATACTCTCGATGCGAGCTTTGGTGTGAACGTTATCCGTCACGATACCTGCACGACGACCGCTCATAGATACAGCAGGATGCCCCATCGCATTAAGAGCGATGGAAAGCAGTGCTGCCGTTACACGCTCGCCTGAGCTTAAAAGCATATCCACTTCGCTTCGTTCAGGACTGGCGGTATAATGTTCAGCATACGCGATCAGCTTATTCGTCTCACCGCTCATAGCTGAGACTACGGCGACGACTTGGTGACCTTCTTTTAGTGTTTTGGCAACACGCATGGCAACATTTTGGATACGCTCCAAATCGCCAACACTCGTCCCGCCGAATTTTTGTACGATTACCATTACAAATATCCCTCCGCTTTAAAATGTAAAATTACTTGCTCATAGATCGGTTTTTTAAAATGGGCAATGTTTTCAAATAGATCATCCATTCTAACAAAACGGTATTGCTTAAATTCCGGATGCTTGGTATCTAAATCAATTTTTGCCCCCTCTTTAAGACGTACGAGGTAATAACGTTGTTTTTGTCCCGCAAACGGTGTCATTTTTGCCGCAACATGCGAAGGAAAATCATAGGCGATCCAATCTGGATACTCTGCGATTATTTCGACTTTCTTAGTCCCTATTTCTTCTTTAAGCTCACGAAAAAGTGCCTCTTCAGCCGATTCGCCCTCATCGATTCCCCCTTGGGGAAACTGCCAAACATTGTTCATATCATTACGTTCAGCAATAAAAATTTCTTTTTTATCAGGATACTCATGGGAAACGATTACCGCAGCAACATTGGGGCGATAAAATTTTGTTTGACTCATAATAGATGATCTTTTTAGTTGATTTTATCGCGTATTGTAAACTATTCGCCATTAAAAATACTATAATCCCGTATGCTTTTATACATTCATATCCCTTTTTGCGACAGCAAATGCTCTTATTGTGCTTTTAATTCTTATGTTGATAAATTTTCGCAGCGTGAGCACTACATGCAAGCCCTTAGTGTTCAACTCGATTTCGAACTCAAACGTTTTGGTGTTAATCCTTCCCAGCTCATCGAAACCGTCTTTATCGGCGGAGGAACTCCCTCAACCGTGGATCCAAGTCTGTATACAGAAATTTTCAATACCATTCGTCCTTTTTTAGCACCTGATGCCGAAATCACCTCCGAAGCCAACCCTAACAGTGCAACATTCGAATGGCTAGAGGGAATGTACGCTCTAGGAGTCAATCGAATCAGCTTTGGGGTGCAAAGTTTTAATGATGAAAAACTTAAAACCCTAGGACGTGCCCACAACACGATCCATGCACTCAATGCTATTCATAATGCTCAAAAAATTGGATTTAAACACCCCTCGATAGATCTTATTTATGGAGTAGCAGGTGATACTAAAGAACTTTTGCAAAATGATATTACCCATGCTTTTTCTCTTCCCATCGATCATATCAGCCTCTATTCCCTCACCATCGAAGAGCATACTGCCTTTGAAAAAACTCCACAACTCGCACGAGAAGAACTGGAACTGACCCAATGGCTTTTTGAAAAAATAGCCTCACAGGGATTTGAGCAATACGAAATTTCGAATTTCGGTAAAAGTAAATCGATACACAATCTCGGATACTGGGAAGGAAAAAACTACATCGGTCTAGGTGCAGGTGCCGTTGGTTTTTTAGACAACTGTCGATATTATCCTTCTGTGGATATTGACTATTATATAGAACATCCGCTCGAAATCAGCGAAGAGCCCCTCGATGAAAAAGCTCTCCTAAGTGAAAAACTTTTTTTAGGATTTCGCAGCTGCATTGGGGTGGATGAAACAATCCTCTCTAAAAATCAACTCAAAACCGCTCAACTGCTTTACGACGAGAAGATGCTAAAACATCACGATGGACGCTACTTCAACCCTAATTTTCTCCTTGCGGATGAAATTGCATTGAGAGTTGAGGGTTATTAAATCTTTTTTTGCTAAAATTGCTTTATCTTTAGCATTAGGCAAATAATATGTTTGGTATGGGCATCGGCGAAATTCTACTTATTGTTATCATTGCAATACTATTTTTAGGACCGGACAAACTTCCGGGCACTATGGTGGATATTGCCAAGTTTTTTCGCAGCGTCAAAGGAACGGTCAACTCAGCCCGCGCAAGCATCGAAGAGGAAATGAATTTTTCTGAAATGAAACAAGAAGCTCTCAACTACAAAAAAGAACTTACAGATGCAAGTTCAGAGCTCGAACGGATGACCAATATCACTGAAATCGGAAGTGAAGTTCAATCGATTAAAAATGATCTTGATCTTAATATCATTACACCTCAAGCCCCCTCCGCCCCTAAAGAAGCAGAAGTCATTACCTTCGCTCCAAAAGCAAAAGAGACTCAACCTATTGAAACCAAATCCCTCGAAAAGAATATTTAATGTTTGATGATTTACGCCCTCATTTAGTTGAACTGCGCAAGCGACTGGGTATCAGCGTCTTTGCAGTCATTATCATGTCCATCATTATGTGGAATTTTCACGATGCAATACTTGCATGGATTACCGCCCCTCTTGTTGACGCACTTACCGCTACATCAAAGATCTCCCGTAAAGCAGCCATGGGAATGATTGTCACCCGAGAGCTATCGGAAGCATTTTTTGTCGCGATGAAAGTTTCCTTTTTTGCAGGACTTCTCGCAGCACTTCCCGTTATACTGTCTCAAGTATGGCTTTTTATCGCTCCAGGTTTGTATACCAATGAGAAAAAAATGATGATTCCCATCGTCGTAGGAGGAACCGCAATGTTCCTGATGGGTTCAGCATTCGCCTACTATTTTGTTACCCCTATCGGATTTGCTTTTTTTATCGAATTCGGAAGTGCCTCTTTTGTTCCGATGTACAATATCGGAGAGTACGTTGAATTTTTCACCAAAATCTTATTTGGTTTTGGGCTTGCATTTGAGCTTCCGGTTGTTTGTTATTTTCTTGCTCTGTTAGGACTCATCGACGATAAAATCATGAAAGATTTCTTTCGCTATGCTGTCGTTTTAATCTTTATTATTGCTGCTGTCTTAACCCCGCCCGATGTCATCTCACAAATTCTGATGGCGGCACCATTGATTATTCTTTATGGTATTTCCATTCTCATCGTTCGGGCTGTTAATCCTGCACCTAAAGAAGAGCCTGAATCAAACTACGAAGATGAAGAAGAGACGATTGATTAAAGACCCTCTGTTAACCTCCAGTTATGAATACTCACTTCCCAGTGAGCTCATAGCTACACATCCCGTCCATCCGCGCGATCACGCACGACTTCTTGTTTACAAACGAAGCGATTGCTCCATTACTCATGCCCGTTTTGACCAATTAGAACAATTTTTGCCTAAAGAGTGTGCTCTTATTTTTAACGATACTAAAGTGATAAAAGCGCGACTGTACGGTAAAAAAGCCAGTAGCGGAGCTATCGAACTGCTCATAAACCGTCCCCTCAATGCCCATACCCTCAATGTTTACATCAAAGGGCGCGTTAAAGAGCAAACACCCCTTCTTTTTGACGATAACCTTACCGCAACGGTAACCGCTCTCCATGAAGACGGTTCCCGCGAAGTTCAGTTCACCAAAGATGGGACCCTTTTGCGTTTTGAAGAACTTTTACCCATACTCGAACGCATTGGACACATCCCTCTCCCCCCATATCTGGGTCGTGAAGACAACTCCGAAGACGAGCGTGAATACCAAAGCGTTTTTGCCGTACACGAGGGGGCTGTTGCTGCCCCCACTGCCTCACTGCATTTTACCGACGAGCTTTTTGAAGCCGTTTGTCATTCACGCCCACATGCTTTCGTCACCTTGCACGTAGGTTCCGGAACCTTTAAACCTGTCGAATGCGCTCACATCACCGATCATCCGATGCACTCGGAGTATTTT
>JAGXHZ010000020.1 GCA_024635855.1 Sulfuricurvum sp. | reverse complement strand
TATTGGCGTTCATATACCAAACGAAAAAGATATAAAACACCCCTCCTCCTATTTGACATTTGATGGAAAAAAATACTATTTTGCCGAGACAACAATTCCGATGGGATATATCGGTCAGGATAACGGCGCAAAAGAGCAAGAAATCGAAGGGGTATTTGATATGATGGCAAAAAGAGAGATACCGATGGAACAGATAGATTTTTTCCTCACCCCCACTCTGCAAACACAATCTCAAATTATGCTACAATAACCCTATCAACATAAGTCAAATAAGGTTTAAGGTTTGTCGTGAAATTTGAATGGGATGAAAACAAAAATCAAGCCAATATCAAAAAACACGGTATTGATTTTGCGGAAGCAGTTTACGTTTTTGCTGATCATTTTGCTCTAAACATTCCAGACGATGAACACTCTGAGAGTGAGGAACGCTGGATTTTATTGGGCAAAAGTTTGCAATCAACCGTCTTGTTGATTGTCCATACTTATCGGGAAGTTGATTCGATCCGAATCATCTCAGCTCGAAAATCGACAAGAAATGAACAACGCATATACGAAATGAGGTGTCAAAAATGAAAAAAGAATATGATTTTACAAACGCACAGCAAGGTAAATTTTATATCCCTCTCGAAGAGATCGAAACTCCGATCTATCTTGAAAAAGATGTTGCCCGTTTTTTCGCAGAAAAGCTAAAAGGTAAACAAGAGACTCTTCAAAACCTTATCAATGAGCTTTTACGAAAAGATATTGAGATTGCTAATCGAGTATCAGCGTAAGCTCTCTCGTTCCCCAACGTCCTCGTTGGGAATGCAGACTACCATACCCCCTCTAAAAACAAAACTTGGACGCAAAAAATTCTGCTACAATTCACCCAAAAAAAGCACCATTCAATCCTATGAAAATCACCCCTGTAACCGAGACCAATTCCCATATCTATCACAACCTCGTACAATGCTACGAAGCTGAATTCTCCCCTATCACGGGAAAGAAACCGAACGCTTCGGGTCTGTTTGAACTCGATACCCATCTAGGAGACGATACCCTAGGCTTTTTACTCATCATTGACGATCTCCCTGCCGGAATTGCCGCTATCAGTCGCAAAGAGTCTCAAGCCTATGAAGTGTGTGAGTTTTACATCCTTCCCTATTTTAGAAAAAACGGTATCGGAATGGAGTTTGCCCACACGATTTGGAAAAACTATCCCGGAGAATGGGAGATCAAACAGATAGAGGGAGCTGAGTATGCCACCGCATTTTGGCGCAAAACAATAATGTCTTTTAACGAGACAGAATATACCGAAACGTGCTATGATGATCCCTATTGGGGAATGGTGACGAGACAGAAATTTAGAGTAATAATTTAGCTACGTTTCAAAAAGAGAACAAACAGATAAAGTTTTTACGTAAAACAATGTAGAATCGGTCATAAGCTTGGAAAAAAAAGGAAATAGATGCGTGTCTTACTCACAGGAGCAAACGGATATATCGGACGACGCCTGAAACATGCGCTGATTCAAAAAGGGGAGATGTCCATCCGTTTAATGGTACGCAATCCCAATAGTCTCTCCTCAGCGGCCAAAGAAAAGTGTGAAATCGTTAAAGCCGACGTCATGTCGCCTGAAACACTCGATGAAGCTCTTAAAGACGTGGTTGTTGCCTATTATCTCATTCACGGTCTTACCCATTCCAACTTCAGAGATCTGGATCGTCAAAGTGCCCAAAATTTCCTCGATGCGTGTATCCGTCAAAATGTCAAAAAGATCATTTATCTGGGCGGTCTTGGAGATAAGGAAACGGGAAGCGAACATTTGCTCAGCCGTATCGAGACAGGGGAGATACTCAGTTCCGCACCCGAAAGTGTCCAATGCATCTGGTTTCGAGCCGGAGTGATTATCGGTTCGGGAAGCGCGAGTTTTGAGATCATCCGCAATCTTGTCCAAAAATTGCCGGTGATGATCACCCCGAAATGGGTATCGACCCTCATCACCCCCATCGGGGTGGACGATGTGATACGATATCTGGTAGCGGCACTTGAGTTGGAATCGGGTGAAAATCGGATGATTGATTTGGGTGAAGAAGCGATGAGTTATGGCGATTTGATGCTTCGCGTGGCGGCAGGTATGGGGCTGAAACGCTATCTAATTCCGGTTAATGTCCTGACACCGAAGCTCTCCTCCTACTGGCTGACGCTGTTTACACCCGTACCCTACGGGGTCGCCAGTTCATTAATAGAGGGGCTCAAAAGTGAAGTGGTAACGACCAATACACTGCGCCATGAACTTTTTACTATCATTCCCCACACGCTCGAAGAGGCGGTACACCATGCGGTTGAAGAGATCGAATCCAATCAGGTGATCAGCAGATGGAGCGACAGCGGTGCGGGCTCTGCACAATCTGACTCTTCGGATAACATCGCTAATGCTATTTTTATTGATCGTAAAGTCGTCGATTTCGGCAGTATCCCCCCTCAAAACGTCTACCGCAGTTTTTGCATGATCGGAGGAGAATCGGGCTGGTTCGGGTACGACTGGCTCTGGAAGATACGGGGAGCGATCGATAAATTCTTCAAAGGAGCGGGGATCAATCGGGGGCAACGGGATTCACACCATCTTCGTGTCGGAGACAGTGTTGATTTTTGGAAAGTGGTCGATTTGGTAGAAAATGAACGGCTTTTGCTCTTCGCTCAGATGAAATTACCTGGGAAGGCGTGGCTGGAGTTTAAAATACAAGACCATACCTTGATCCAAAGTGCCTATTTTTATCCCGATGGGGTCTCCGGACGGCTATACTGGTATGCACTGATCCCTATCCATCATCTCATCTTCAGCAATATGGCATCATCGGTTCTTCAGCGTGCCGAAAAGTTGAAAGATTAAGAGCTAGCAAGCTAGGGGTGATAACTATAACATAGGCGTAAATATTCTATCTTCCCTTTTTTAGCTGGATTCCCGATCACGTCGGGAATAATGGCAAAATATCTTGCATAATCCAATAAATATTACATGAACAGTATAAATCATGCGCCATCTACTTTCATTAGAATACTTTATGTATATAGTTTCATACAGTCGCTTGCATGGAGGATTTTGTGAATCAGTGTTTAGTACATATATGCGAGAGATTTGAAAAAACTACCGATTTTCTCACACACAAGTCGCAGGAACAAGAGGAGATCGTGGCGCAACTTTTTCAAGATTTCGTTGATTGTTTTTCATCGTTACAAGCAGAAAAGCTGGAATTTCCAAAAGAGTTTCAAAAAGATGTAAAATACTTTTCGCAAGGTGAACCGGTCATGATGGAACAATTTAAAGATATAGAATTTCGCTATTTAATGCTGAGTGATTTTGTCGATTTTTGCAGATTGACAAAAAGGTATAGCAAAAGCTAGGGATATTCAATCTTCTCTTTTTCTTTAGAACTCCCGCTCTAAAAAATCGGTATCATTCAATACATGCGCATTCGCACTGTTGGGCATAGAGAGTTTCGGTACGGTAGCAAATCCCTCTAATTTACCGCAGTTAGGACATTTTCCCCCATCCAATTCAGCTATCATCTCTACATCGATCACAAAATCGCACGCCTGACAAAAAAAATCCATGATGTACCCCTTTTATAGTTCTAAAGGAGAAAATGCATTCTCTATTCTATTTCAGCTACACAAACGTAACACTCTGTGCTTTTATCCGCTTTATATCTTCCTCATCCAGTCCGTCGATGCCGTAGACAAAACAACACGGTTTCTCTTTGATCTGTTTGTGAATCTCGTTGAATTTTTCTCTGTTTTCTACGATGTAAACATTTTCAGCATACAACGCCTTCAGCGGTAGACCAATACATCCGTGCGCGAGGGTGATTGTCAGTAGCTCCATCATCTCGTTGTTGATCGTGATCCCTCCGTTGCCTTTGAGCAGTATTACCTTAAACGGTGTGGTGATTGGTGCCATAAATACCCTTTTGTTATTTTATTCTTTAGAGTGTCATCTGAATCAGGCTCTCTGCCCACATGCTCAGATGATCTTTGGATAGTGCGCTGCTAAAGCGGTTCATCTCTCTGCCATCTTTAAAAGCTACAATCGTCGGGAGGGCATTTACCCCGTATTGACGTGCGATGTCGGGATAATCCAAGGTATTGACTTTAATAAAGCGCACCTCAAGAGCAAACGAGGATGCCGCTTTTTCATAATCAGGAGCCATCTTCATACACAGCGCACAATCAGGAGAATAAAAATCGACTAAGACCGAAATATCGCTCTCTGTGATGTGGGTATTGAATGAATCGGCATCACACCCTATCGGAGTTGTATCCAAAAGAGATTTTTGACACGACTGACAGAGAATCTCCTCTTTCGTCACCTCATTTTGAACTAAATTAAGATGGTGACAGTGAGGGCAAACAATTTTAAGGGATTCCATGCATAACTCCTAATTTTTATTAAGAGCTACAATGCATAAGTTATACACAATTTCGGTCAGGATACTATTTACGAGCCGGAACCGATAACGCACTCAAAGCTTCATTTACTAGAAAAATTTTACCTCGAATGTTACTGTATCCGAATGCCTGCAAACGCTCAGTATGTTTTTGCAAATAACGCTGTGCATCTTCCTCGTTGTCAAACAGATAAATCCCACCTGCCTCTTTGTTCGCTTCATTTTCTGTCCAGAGTTTGGAAATCAACCCTTTTTCTGTGGCGATATCTTTTGCCAAATCACTCATTGCCGTTGTTAATTCATCACCGAATGGCCCACTATGCGGGAAATCTACTTGAAGAAGGTATCTCAAGTTATACTCCTTTGGTTTAGTTTATGAAATAATAATCCAATAAACTAAATTTATCCACTAGCTCAGATTGATCACCCTTGCCAAATCACTATCCATATTCAGCAAATGCTGTCGAAACCAATTTTCAAGGCGATCATTCACATAGGCTCTGGCAAACATGATTTTATTCCCCTTGGCTTTTTCAAAAAAATAATTCATCTCTTCAAGCGCTTTGGCATGCTCTTGCTCGTGTTCACGTTGGTTTGCGTAAACAATTGTTCCCATATCGGCTTCTTCTTCGGCAAAATGGGTTTTAGTATGTTCTATGATCGATGCAAATAGATCGATAAATTCATCTTTGCCAGATGCTTTAAGTGCTAGGTAAAGATCCCAAAACTCTGTATGCCTAGAATCGATTGATGCAATACCTACTTTTAAATTATCGGGAAGCGAATTCATTAAAATACCTTTTCTTTGTCTAAATAAACTAATCTGAGCATTCAAAAAGGTTTTTATCCCCTCAATTATAAAGCTTCAGCGTCTGCCCGACACTCACATGAGTTTCTCTCTGTTCCATCGTGATACCCTCACGCCACGGCTGAGGGTTTACTTCGGGAGACATCAGCCCTTTTTTCTTATGCTCACGGATAACGTAACGATCACTTAATACGAAATAATCGTTATACTCTGCGATGTAGGGCATATCCCAGACGATACAATCCTCGGTCGGGCAGACATCGGCGCATTTAGGGACGGCGGCATCGACGCACTCAATACATTTATCAGGCTTGACATAAGTGTATTCCCCGTCGCTCAAAGGCGATTCATCGGCGCTGACAATAGCCGTCGCAGGACATTCTTCGATACAAGCATCACAATTTATACAAGAATCGGTAATCAGAACAGCCATCCATCGCTCCTTGAATTTTAGTAATCATTTTCTATTAAATATATGCATTATCTATTCTTCAAAAAATGACCAAGCTACTTTTCTCATCATCCTGCATGGAAACGGATATAACTGCTTCATTGGTAGCAAAGATAGTTTATGATTTGTAGTTCTGTATGCATTCCCACTTAGAGAGTGGGAACTATGGGATAGATTAAAGTTTCGACGCAGAGGTACCTATACGGTAAGTTTCTTAGCGATCTTGGCAACGTGTTCCCCTTGATATCTTGCTCCGGCGAGTTCGTTCTCACTGGGAAAGCGGCTGCCGTCGCCTCCCACAATCGTCGATGCGCCATAGGGTGAACAGCCGGTAATCTGATCGGAAAACGATTGTCCTGCAAAGGTATAGGGAAGTCCTACAATCACCATGCCATGATGCAGCAACGTGACGTGAAACGTCAGGATCGTCGACTCCTGACCGCCGTGCTGGGTACCGGAGCTGGTTATCACGCTTCCTACCTTGCCTACTAGCGCTCCATTACCCCAGAGTTTACCGGTCGAATCAAGGAACTGGCGCATCTGACCGCACATATTCCCAAAACGCGTCGGTGTGGCGAAAATCACGGCATCCGCCTCGGCAAGTTCATCCAGTGTACAGACAGGGATGTCAGACTGCTCTTTTTGGGCTTCTGTTGCTCCCATTTTTTCCAGAACTTCGGTAGAAAGCGTCTCGGGGACACGGCGTAACACCACTTCAACCCCCTCAACCGATGTTGCCCCTTCCGCTGCCGCCTGAACCATTTGATAGATATGACCATACATCGAGTAGTACACGATTAAGACTTTCATAACTGCCTCCTTGTTGATTTCATTCAATAATAACACAACTTTTTTTTATCTTTTCAACTGTTTATTTCTTAATTAAAAATTAAAAGAAATACTCCCCATAAAATCCTATTGACATCCTTTCTTATGTCTCTGTACCATTAGAAATATCAGGATTGAACTCAAAGGAGCAGTTATGGCACATGAAGGTTTTCACGAAGATCCCAATAAACTCTCAGATTTTACAAAAGATTATCATCGCATTATCCAAAGTACAATGGAAGAACTCGAAGCAGTAGACTGGTACAACCAACGTGCCGAAGCTGCAACAGACCCTACCGCCAGAGCTATCATGGAACACAATCGGGACGAAGAGATTGAACACGCGTGCATGGGGCTTGAATGGCTCAGACGCAATTCTCCCGTGTGGGATACCATGATGCATAAATTTCTGTTTACGAATGGAAATATCGTCGTTCAGGAGTCCGATGCAGCGGATCAACCTACTCAGACCGATTCAGTAACCGTTGCAGTAGCGACGGGGACACTGAAAATCGGCAACAATAACTAAGGAGTTCACAATGAAATTTTTAAATCGAGAAACCTCACCGATAGCAGCAGCCGTTTGGAGCCAGATAGACAATGTTTTTACCACACTGCTGAGCCAACGGCTGAAACTTCGCTCTCTGGTCGGATTTACCCCCGTTCCTTTTGAGACCGATGCGATCGCGACAGGCAACCTCAATGTACTCTCCACTTCCGAGCATCTGACACTATCAGTACGAGAACCGATCCGAATGATCGAGGTGCGGTACGATTTTGATCTGCCCAAATCGGTTGTCGAGGACTTCAAACGAGATAAAATCGATTTTGATGATACCGTCTTCAAACACGTTGCAAACCGTTTTAGCGCCGTTGAAAATTCGCTGATCCTTGAAGGAGTTAATGAAGCACAAATAGAGGGTATTTTAAAAAATATCCCGCGTAAACCGATACATGCCAAAAACACCAAGGGGCTGATCGATGCGGTCGCCTCTATGATCGCCGCTTTCGGTGGCGAATTCGTTGAGGGACCTTACAAACTGGTTCTCTCCACCGCTACGCTGATCAAAATGGTAGGAGAAAGCGAGGGAGGGGTAAGCGTTAAAAGCCGTCTGGAAACACTACTGGGAACAAACTTTTTTGTGGTTTGCGAGAGCATTGGAGACGACAAGATTTTGGCCCTTTCACAAAGAGGCGGGGATTTTGCTCTCTACAACGGTCTTGATGTCAGCATCGGGTATGCTAAAGAAAAAACCGACAGTTATGCACTCTTTATGAGTGAAAGCTGCACGTTCCGCATCATTAACCCCGAAGCGGCACTTCTCATCACTTTGTAGGTATCGTCATGAAAGTCGTCATCAGCGGAGCGGGAGGTTTTATCGGCACCCATCTGGTCTCCATGTTCAAAGAAAAAGGATGGGAAATATCAGCTCTGCATACGGCTGATTTTGATCTTAACGATACGGCTTTTGGCAAAAAACTCTCAGGTGCCCAAGTCATTATCCATCTTGCTGGGGCTTCCATCAGCAAACGGTGGACAAAACACTACAAAGAAGTGCTC
>JAGXHZ010000147.1 GCA_024635855.1 Sulfuricurvum sp. | reverse complement strand
GTAATGGACATTCGGGCTATGCCGGGTCCATCGTCGTAACCACCTACAAAGGGGAAGCCCCGACTGAAGGTCTAAGCCGCTGGTTCGTCTCTTCGGGAACCTTCGGCACCCGTAAAGCTGGCGCCTCCTATGCGATGGCCCATGACGATTTTGCTTTTGCGGCCGATTTGTATACGGTTCATGATGACCTTTCCCTCTCATATGGACAAGACGGTCTTTCCAGCAATCTTCTGGGCGCCGCAAATGCACACCTCTCCCGCTCAGGCAATGCCCCCTCATCCACCGATGCGACTATGCTTTCGGGATCGATCTCCAAGGGGGCTTTTTTTGCCGACGGCCGCCTCTCCACCTATCGGCACGGCTCAGGCGGAGGGATCAACTATGCCCTGGCAACTGAAGGCGACCACTACAACGTCGATCAGTGGCAAGTTCGAGCCGGTGCCCACTATAATGCAAAAGATTTTACCGGAACACTTCAAGCGGCAATGACTCAAGACAGTTTTGTCAGCCATCAGCTCCTAGCCCCCGCAGGGCTAATTTTACCTTCTCTCACGCCGCCTACAGTTATTGTCACCTATCCAAACGGTTTTTATGGTATTCATGAAGCCTTTATCCGAACGTATAAGGTTAATAATACCCTGAAAGGAAACCTATACGGAGGTGATGCAACCTTTGGACTTAGCGGTTCATGGAGCAGTGTTTCATCCGAAAAAACAATCACCACCAATCGTGACAGCGGAACAGGGATGACCGACTATTCAACAACGCTCCCATTTTTCAATCCCAACGGCTCTATCAGTAATCTGAGTGCCTATATGACTTATGAACACGCTATATCGGCGTCTTTAACCGGCTACACTTCCCTTACGCTCGATCATCGTAATGGCTTAGCAACACAAATCGATCCGCGAATTGCAGCTATCTATACTATCGATCCAAACAACCTCGTCAAGTTTTCAATCTCCCGCGCCCATAGAAATCCCTCATGGCAAGAGATGTTTACCCTCAATAACAAAGCCCGCTGGGGAAATCCAAATCTGCTTCCCGAAACTGTCATAGCGTACGAAACTCAGTTCATCCATCAATTCGAAACCGACCATACGCTCTCACTCAACCTATTCCGTCTCAATAACGATGAACAAATTTATCTGCAATACAATACGTCATTAGCCCGCTATGAGTATGTAAACGGATCAAAAAGTCTTATTCAGGGGATCGAAGGAGAGTGGCGAAAGCGATATGATGCAACGTCGTTTTATGCCGCTTATACCCATATTTGGGCGGAAGATGGCAATAGGGTAACTCTTGCCAATGCTCCTGCCGATACAGCGCGGGGATTTATCACTCAAACATTGGATGAAAATTGGTACGCCTCACTTGCCGGTCGATGGCAAAGTGCCACACCCAGAGTATCCACCGATCCACGAAGTGATATGAAAGCACTCGGAATCGTAGATACCTCTGTCGGATACAAATTCCCGCTCCTTCACAGCGAGATTCAATTCACACTCAAAAATATTTTTGACGAGCGAGAACTCTACCCCAGCCCTTCTGGTACCTACAATGACGACTATCCATCAACCGGACGCGCATTTATGGCCACCATCAGGGGGACATTTTGAAACGAATCCTTATGACCCTTGCACTGGGTGCTGCCGGATGGAGCGCATCTTATGATCCCTTTTTATTAGATACACAACTCACATTGCTGCCGAAAATTGCTATGCTCGATAAAAACATTGCTTTTACACACAGTAAATCTCCGATTAAAATTTTGATCGCCTATGATCAGAACGACGAGGATACCGCGGCAAGCTGCAACAGAATTTTGATGAATAAATTCAATGGGAATCTAAACGGACATCCGATTGCCGTAACGATGCTCCCTTTTAATAAACTTGACAGTACAACATCCTATCACCTGATTTATGCGCTCAAAGCAAGTTTGTCTCAACTCAAAAAAGTCCACAATGCTGTCGGCTCATCCAGTACGATTACAGCCCTTTATGACGCCGACAAACTCGGAGATTATGGTCTTTTACTCTCGATCCGGATGGAACGAGTTCCCATTATTTTAATCAATTCTAAAGCTCTTCGGGAAAACCGTTTTTCTTTTCCCGATAGTCTACTCGAAATTGCAAGAATTATCTAATACTCAGTGAATCTCTTTTTGACTCAAACGCGCTTGAAGCGTGTTCGAGATGTTCATTAATGCAAACGTCACGATAAATATCATAAGTCCCGGAAAAAAACTTACCCACCATGCGATATCAATCACCTCTTTCCCACTGCTGAGAATACTTCCCCAACTCATTTGTGGTGCGGTAATCCCAAGACCTAAAAATGAAAGTCCTGATTCCGCTAAAATCGCTCCCCCTACTCCAAACGTAAAGCTAATTAATACAATTGGGGCAAGTAACGGTGCGTAATACTTCATCATGATTTTAAAAGGATGAACATGTGCAATATACAAGATTCGTATGTAGGGTTTAGCGCTGATTGCAAAACTTTCTGAGCGGATTAGCCGTGCGGTACTCATCCATCCTGTAATGGAAATAATAAAGATCAACACCAATACGGAAGCATTCACATAACTAACAAGCGTAAGAAGTAAAAAGAGGGTTGGAAACGTTAAAAAGAGATCAACAATAACAATAAAAAGTTTATCATAGCCACCGCGTAACAACGCAGCACTCACACCATAAATCAAACCGATAAAAGTGGAAAATAGTGCACTTCCAAAACCAATAATCAAAGAGACTTGACCACCCTCAATAATACGCGCCAGCACATCACGTCCGAGTCTATCGGTTCCAAACCAATGAAGAAGTGACGGAGGGAGCAAAATAGCATTTTTATCCAAACTGCTTGGATCAATTCCATATACAAGAGAGCCAAAAAAAGAAAAAAGGACAATTCCCGCAAGCAAGATAGCACTTGCAATAAACATCAAGCCTTGATCCCCAATAGTGTTGTCATCATTTGATCTATCGTCGTAATTACTTTCGCAGCGGCACCGTAGGAGGTTTGATAGCGAATGAGATTTGCCATCTCTTCGTCAATACTAACTTTTCCGACTGAATCGTATTCTTGCTTTACGGCATTAAACTGGGCTGTGATTGAATTATTGCTCAAAATAGCTGAGTTGGTTCGTGTACCTACTTTACTTACGAGTGAATCAAAATAGCTGTAAAGCGTCTCATTGGAAGTTAATGTACCATTATTAAATGAAACGGTAGAAAACTGTAACTCAACCATATCCAAAGACGTTTGATTATCCCCTTTTGCAGGCGATTTAAATCCTCGAATCTGACTCGAATCGTTTTGTAAATCGGTATTAAGTTCTATGTTTTTAGCACTGTTACCATCAAAAAATCGACTCAATCCTGTAGCTCCTGCAAAATTGGTCCCTTTGTCTTCGATGGCAAAAGTATATCCTTGATCAGCAAAGCTCTGATTAATCGTTATATCCAATACGTATGAAGAAGAAAAAGATGTGGTTAAAATATTATTGATGTCATTAAGCGCATTATTGTCACTATTATCATCATTTGCTGCGCTCATCTTTCCAACAATGCTATTTGCTGTCGAAGTATCACCCATTATGGTAGAAGCATCAATGCTAATCTTCCTTCTTGCAACTTCATTTCCATCAATGTCGTATGCAACGACCTCAAAAGACCCTGCTTGAAAATTCTCACCGCTGCCTAGAAGCGCTTCCCCGTCTGAGAATCCCAACGAATTTGAATGCATTACAGATGTAGCACTTTGGGCATAAAGGCTGTTGGTGGATTCAATAAGACCTTTCGCAAAAGTATCCATATTATTAATAGTTTCTTGTAAAAAACCATCCTCGAATTCGCCATCAACCCCTATTTGAGAACCACGAAGTTCTAACAGTGCACCAATTTTTCCACCTGAAATATTTTGAGCAAATGGAATTTTGACCCCATCTTGACGTTCATAATAAAGGTCATTGTAACCGTTTTTATTACCGGCACTTTCAATACCAATCGGATGAAAATTAGAACCGTCAACAATATTAATGCCCCCGATTTGTATCGTATAACTCCCGCTTCCTTCTGCAATACTGCTGTTTACACCCGTATTACTTTGAATTTGACCGATAGCCACCTTGGAACCTACAAGTTTTGACATCGTTAATTCAAGCTGATTTCGTTGATCACGCAAGTCATTGGCATTGTTCAATCCACCGCTTTCAGCAACATTGATTGACTTGTTTAATCCTGCTATTTGTTCAGCGATGCGATTGACTTCATTAATATTCACTGCAAGCTGATCGTTAAGAGAAGATTGTAATCCCGTAATTTGCATGCGCGTTTCATTCATATGCTGGGTCAAATTTTGCGCTTGCTGTGCCAAATCTACTTTTAACGAACTGTTACTTGGATTGTTTGCCAGTGACTGCCATGAATTAAAATAATTTTGAAGGTCATTTTTAATTCCTACTTTATCAATTTCAGGAAAATAGCTAGAAAGCTCTTGTAAATTCTTTGTCATTGCATCCGAATAATCTTTTGTTTGTGATGCTGTAGCATAACGATCAAAAACAAATTGGTCAAAAATACGGGTAATCTCCGTAATTTGTGTCCCATTTCCACGCTGTCCCGGATCGATGCTAACTGGGGTTGCTGCAGCTGTTACGACACGTTGGCGAGTATACCCTTCTGTCTCAGCATTAGCGATGTTATGCCCTGTTGTATCAATCCCAACTTGAGCAGCATTAAGCCCACTGTATCCGATATGAAGTGCATTAAAAATAGATGACATTTAAACCCTCAATTCCAAAAATGAAGCTTCACTGGAGACAACAGATTGATATCCCTGCATCTGCGTTGGAACAACTTTTTCGAGTAGTGAATTGTAAAATGCTCCCACACTTAAAACCATTTTTGCGTATTGCTGATTGACATCACGCAATCGTGATAAATGTACTTTGAGATTTTCGAGTTCGTGATGCTCTTCATCATCCAATAAATCATTCAAGGCTTTTTCAGGCTGTGCATTCATAAGTTTGGAAATTTCGTGATCAATCATCGCTTTTTTTTGTTCAAAACTTGTTATTTTTTCTTGCTTGATTGAAAGACGATCAAACTGGGGATTGTGATTTGCCTCTTTTATATCATTAATGTCTTCAAGTGAAAGCGAGATTAACTTGTCAAGATCTTTGATAGCGTTTTGCAACTGGTAGGACAACATCATAAACTCCTAAATGTGCACCAAAAAAGTGCGTTACGTTAAGTCCTTGGCGATACGCTGGGCTAACGCTTCTATATCGACACGATATTCACCATTTTCGATAGAGGCTTTTAGCTCATCTACACGGCTTGTGTCACCTTGCTTTGCAACCGTTTGAGTCATTTTTTCTTGCTCTTTTGGTTTTGTGCTTACATCTTGATACGCTCCTCGTAAGAGGGAGCTGTTTAGGGATGAAATCATAGCGATTCCTTATTTTTGTTTAAAATCTTTATAGTCTTAATATCGACCAAAAACAAAAAAAATGTAATCTTTTAATTACTTTTCACCCCTTTTTGACTCAAGCTGTCAAATAACATTTGTGAAAAGCCAAATCCCCCTGCACTCGCATTGGAAAGCTCTTCTCGGTACATCGATTTAAAAATCTTATCCCCCGGATCATTCGTTTTGAAAATATTTTTTTCATCTTTCATTGCTTCATCCAGCATCATTTTTACGATAATGGATTCAAACTGATCGGTTTTTTCACGAAGTGCTTTATCACTCTCTTTAGAACCGATTTTAGGAAGTTCTTTATACGTGTTAACGCTTGCCAACTCCATTAAATGACCTCCAATTCACATGAGATTGCACCCGCACTTTTCATTGCTTGGAAAATCGAAATCATGGCTTTTGGAGAGGCACCCAGCTTTTGAAGAGAGCGGGCGATGTTGGCAACCGTGGTGGTTCCATTTTTTGTATAGACTTCATTTTCATTCAAACCGATAGCCAAATTTTTGTCCATAACCACACTGCCGTTTGGCTTACTGATGGTATCTTGTGCGAGAATTTTTACCGTAATATCACCTTGCGTTATGACAACGGGTTTGATTTCGATATCAACGCCCGCAATAATAGTTCCGGTACGCTCATTAATAATGATTTTTTGCTCTTGTGTGTAATCGAGAGAAAGGCTCTCAACCTCCGCAATAAAGGCAACCATGCTAATATCATTTGGACGTTTAAGAATAATGGTACGTGAATCTACGGCATTCGCAATCTGAGCCTTAAAACGGGAATTAATACTTTTTTGGATGGAAAGCGAATTGGCAAAATTGGAAGTTTTCAGGGATAACGTAACATTTTCTTGATGCGCTAAATCTTGTGCTATCTCACGCTCGACCAAACCGCCGGCATACACCATACCTGCGGTTGGATGGGATTCTGCTCCTGCACCTTTTTCATTTTTTCCGCCGATGCTTACCGGTCCTTGCGCAAGAGCGTAGATTTTTCCATCTACCCCTTTGAGCGGGGTCATTAGAAGCGTCCCGCCCTCAAGCGATTTTGCATCACCGATGGAAGATACCGTCACATCAAAAGAGTCACCTTGTCGTGCAAATGGGGCAAATTTAGCGGTTACGACAACGGCTGCAACGTTTTTGGATTTAATATCAATAGGGTTCATATCGATGTTCATAGCTTTAAGCATATTGGCAATGGATTGTAGGGTAAATTTTGAAGTGGTGCCATCACCCGTTTTTTTCAAACCGACGACGAGTGAATAGCCAATGATTTGGTTGTCACGGACTCCCACAATATTGGCTACTTCACCAATGCGTGTTGCGTGCAATGAGCTAAGCAATACTAAAAAAAGAGCTAATTTTTTCATCAAAATCCTTTGAAACTATCAAAGAATAAGCAAAAAATATTCCATTTTTTTAGGCGTAATAGCTCAGTGTTGTTTTCCCAAATTTTTTGGTTTTAATAACGTTGAAATCACCGATTTTTTCAGGAAGTTCCAAACCGGTCATGTGTTCAATAATAATCAAACGAACCGTATTTAAACTTAGTGATGCGAGCATAGCGAGAGTCTTGTCATAAATTGCTTCCATCCCTTCACGGATAGAGAAAGGAGGATCTACATAAATAAATGCAGCTTCGCCAAGGGCTTCAAGTCTTTTTTTGACACCTGAAATCGTCGCAAAACTGTTCCCTTCAACTATTTCACACGCCTTTGGATCCGTTTGCGCTATGTTTTCACGTAATGCACGGAGTGCATCACTGTCTTTTTCCATAAAAATAACTTTTTTAGCACCGCGACTCAGTGCTTCCAGTCCAATAGAACCGCTTCCTGAGAACACTTCAACCACAATGGAATCAACCACATCGAACTGTATCGTATTAAAAAACGATTCCACAACAATCATCTTTGAACTGCGCGTGGTCTCTTTGGAGGGAAGTTTTAAAGTTTTACCTTTGTATTTTCCGGCAACTATTTTTTTGGTTAAACCTGTGTTATTTTTCATAAAATGCCCGTACTGCTTTCAGAATATTTGCTTGATATTCACGTGTTAATTTTTCGATATGATGCTCAAGTATCTCAAATCCGACACGATCATCAATGGGTGCCTCTATCTCAGCTAAAGACTCTTGAAGCGCATTTGGTGTTCGCAATGCTTCGAACTTGGTATGCAAAGAGTCGAGTAATTGTGCTTTGGAAAAAGGCTTTCTTAAATCTGTGTTAGCCTCAGATGAAATAATAAATGTCGGATATTCATCATCGCTGATATTTTTATCCCGTATGAGAATATCACATTGGCGGCGTGAGCTCAGATGTCCTTCTAAAAAAAGTTCAAGTGAGCGTTGCATTAATGGTGAATCACACTGAACCGCTACTTTCATTTGACAACTTCCTTCTAAAAACATCGATTCTTCTCTGTATTTTGGCATTTTAACATAGATTTCTTGTCAACGGGGATTGAAATGGCAAAAAAAGTATAAAAATAAACTTGTCATTGACGACATAGATAACTTAAGCCCCTTGCTGATGAGAGCCGTCGCAATAGGGTTTGTGTCCTGACCTGCCACATCGGCAGAGCCATTTATCCGTATCGCCTTTGACAGAAAATTTGATTGGTAATTTATCGGTTCCCTTATGGCTTCCGTCACAAAACGGAAAGGTTTCAGAGAGACCGCAAGTGCAGTACCAATACTCAGTATCGGCATCGAGGGAAGCTTTAAATGGTTCATTTTGAAACTTGGTTTCCACGACATACTCCTTGGAATAATGTAGGTAACTATGATAACACGTTTTGTCCGTTTTGAGTCATACCCAACTTGATTTCGTATCCATCAAAAACGTTGGGATTGAGATTTTTTTTGATAAACTACCTCTGTAATAATTCTTTTTAAATTGTTATTCAAAAGAGACTTTATGAAAATTGCCATATCCGGTTGCCTTTTAGGGGAACAAATCCGCTTTGATGCGGGACATAAACGAGAGCGTTTTATCACCGATGAACTGGGGAAATTCGCACAATTTGTCTCCTTTTGCCCTGAACATTTGGCATTTGGGACACCGCGTCCTACGGTACGACTGGTCAGAGTTGGGGAAAATGTTCGTGTCCATTCCAACAAAACCGGCGATGATCTCACCGATGCGCTGATGAAAATGAGCCATGATGAACTTTCTAAACTTGAGCTTGAATCGCTGTGCGGGATCATTTTTAAATCAAAATCTCCAAGCTGTGGCATGAACAGTGCCAAGCTCTATCTTGAAAATGGGATGAGTGACGGGAAAGAAGACGGGGTGTTTATGGCGCTGTGCCGTGATCGTTATCCGTTATTACCCATGGAAGAAGAAGGACGGCTTCAAGACGCGTGGCTGCGAGAAAATTTTGTGATGCAACTCTTTGCTTACGATGAATTTGAACAGTTCAAAGCGAGTAATCCGAAACTAAACGATCTTGTCCGTTTTCATACCGTCCATAAGTTTATGCTCCAGTCCAAAGATGACACCCTCTATCGAGAACTGGGCAACATCGTCGGTAACCGTGAAAAATTTTCTCTTGAGGTTTTAATGGGGATGTATGAGCTTGGATTTAAAACCGCCATCAGCCGTAAAAGTTCCATCAAAAAAACGCGTAATGTACTCGATCATTTGGCAGGGTTTTTCAAAAAAGAACTGACAAAAAGTGAAAAAGAGACACTGCATGAACAAATAGACGATTACGCACACAAGCTCATTCCCCTCATCGTTCCTCTCTCGACGATTCATCTGTATGCTAAAAAATACGACACCCGATATTTGCTCGATCAGACTTTTTTAAGCCCTTACCCCAAAACATTGGCGTTGCGTTCGCACATCGACGGCGGTAAATAATCGTGCGTCGTATTTTATGGTTTCGACGGGATTTACGGGTAGAAGACAATCCCCTCCTCTCTTTGGAGGGAGAAGTTCTTCCGATTTTTATTTTTGATCCTGAGATTTTAGACGCGCTAGCAAAAAATGATCGACGTGTCACTTTTATCTTTACCGCGTTGATACGTCTAAAAAAAGATTTGGTTCTTCACGGATTGGATTTGGCACTTTTTTACGGTAAGCCTACCGATGTTTTTGCATGGCTTTTAACCCAAAACTCATTTGACGAAGTGTGTGCTTCGGGTGATTATGACTCGTATGCACTGATACGAGATCGCGATGTGTCGCACATACTGGAATTTAACCCTATTCAAGATACGTACATCTTCGCTCCCGATGAAGTGCTCAAAAATGACGGAAGCCCCTATCTCGTCTTTACTCCGTTTTATAATAAATCCAAAACGGTGCTTCAATCTAAGCACATGGCAGAATCTCTTCCTGCACAACAGCAATTGATCGACTTCGATTACACCCCTATCCACAGTATCCATGAACAGAGTGCTAAAACACTTCCTATCTCTCTGGAATCCTTAGGTTTTGAGCCACAGACTCTTACGGCGCACCAACAAAAAACACCTCAAGAAAAATTAACTGATTTTGCTTCAAAACTCGCCTCCTATTCCCACGATCGTGACATCATGACGCTGGAGGGGACATCTGCTCTTAGTGCCGATTTGCGTTTTGGGACAATTGGGATTAGAATGATTTTACGCTGGCTGGTGGAACAAAAGAGTCAAGGAATCGATACGGAACCGTTTTTTCGCCAACTGATCTTTCGGGATTTTTATGCAATGCTGCTGTACCACTTTCCTCGTCTTTCCACACAAAACTTCCGCTACCCTTTCAAAGGAATCGAAAATCAAGACTATTTCGATGCATTTTGTACCGCGAAAACGGGCGTACCCATCGTCGATGCAGGGGTGAGACAATTGCTAAAAACAGGCGAAATGCACAACCGTGTTCGTATGATTTGTGCCTCATTTTTTACCAAAAATCTGCTATTGCCATGGCAATGGGGAGAATCGTTTTTCGCACAACATCTCATGGATTACGATGCGAGTTCCAATATCCTCTCATGGCAATGGAGCGCAGGAACGGGTGTCGATCCGCAACCGTATTTTCGGATTTTTAACCCCTATATCCAAACGGCTAAATTTGATAAAGAAGGACGATATATTAAAAAATATCTCCCTGAACTTGCCGATGTTCCTGCTAAATTTTTGGGCGATGAGGCACTGCTTACCCAATATTCGTATGATGGTTATCCCAAACCCATCGTCAATCATAAACTAAGTTCCAAAAAAGCGTTGGATCATTTTTCCAAAGAAATGTAAATTTTATATCACTGATTTAATCCATAAGTGCTACAATATTTGTATAATTATTGAACACTGTTTTTTTATGAAAAATAAAAGGTAATTGTATGGATATAAATTTTTTACAAACTCAATCCATTCCGCTTGATGTTAAATATCAACAAGACATTGAACGTCTTGAATTTGCAATCAGTTCATCTGAAGACGGAATTTGGGAATATGACATACAAGCCAATACTACTTATGTATCCAAACGATGGCTAGAGATTATCGGCTATCAGGAAGAAGAGTATCACAGTTCAATCGAGTCTTGGAAAAAGCTTTTGCATCCCGATGACCTGGAAGAGGCCCTTGGGGTATTGTATGGTTCCATTGTCAATAAAGTTGAAAGTGCCCATGTGCGCTATCGTGTTCGACATAAGCAAGGACACTGGCTGTGGATCTATGACCGTGCTAAAATTCTTTTTGATTCACAGGGTGAACCTCTGATTATTGCCGGTTTTCGCACCGATATTACCAAACAAATCGAACTTGAACTTCATTATGAAGAACTCGCAGCCATCGTCCAAAATACCACGGTTGAAGTCTATATCCTCGATACTGTAACGCTAAAATATCTGTATGCCAACAACGGTGCCCTTAAAAGTCTGGGCTACACTCTCGAAGAACTCAAAAATCTTACCATCATCGACATCAATCCTGATATCACACTTGAAGAGATAGAGATGTTTCGGCAATATCTCGAAAATATCAATCCTGAACTCACCAATCTCACAAACCATCGACGTAAAGACGGTTCTAACTATCCAGTTCAAGCAAGTGTCCATAAACTCATGTATCAAGGCAATCCCGCAGTCGTCATTTTCGACACTGATATTACGGAGCTCTCAAGCACCCAAAACAAACTTCGTCACTTAGCGACACATGACCCGCTTACAGGGTTGCCCAATCGAATTTTATTCTACGATCGGCTTCAAATGGCAATTAAGCAAAACCATCGAAATGAGGGAAAAATTGCCATCTTATTTGTAGATTTAGATCACTTTAAACAAGTCAATGATTCTTTAGGGCACTCTGTTGGTGACAAACTGCTTATTGAAGTTTCCAAACGGTTGCAGTCACTTTTACGCAGAAGTGATACCATCGCACGAATGGGAGGGGATGAGTTTAATATTTTACTGGATGGATTCAACACGACAGAGAGCATTATCGACATTGTCCAAAAATTCAATGCCGCATTTAAAGATCCTTTCACCGTCCACGGACGAGAGTTGCATACCACCATTAGTATCGGGATTGCGGTTTGTCCTGATGATGGTATCACAGCTGAGATTCTCCTCAAAAATGCAGATGTTGCCATGTACAAAGCCAAAACAAATGGACGTAATACTTACCAGTTTTATGCCCATGAAATGAGTGAAAAAGCGTACGAACGGGTCATTATGGAAAACAGCCTTCGAATCGCACTCAAAGAAAATCAATTCAGAGTCTTTTATCAGCCTCAAATCGACCTTATTAGCAATCAGTTGGTAGGAATGGAGGCTTTGGTACGCTGGAAACATCCGACGCTTGGAATCGTATCACCGGATAAATTTATCCCTTTTTGTGAAGAGACCGGCTTTATACAAGAGATTGATTTTTTTGTATTTGAGAGTGTCATAAAACAACAAATCGCATGGAACCTAGAGGGGTTTGCTATTCCTAAAATTGCCGTTAATTTTTCGGCTAAAACACTAAACAGTCATTCTATCAGCGACGAGGTCCGTACTATTATGAATTTTTACCAGTGTCCGGCGAACTGCATTGCTATTGAGGTAACAGAGTCACACATTATGCAAAACCCGGATGAAGTGATAAAAATTCTAGGAGAGTTTCAAGCGTTAGGGCTGGAAATTTCGATTGATGATTTCGGAACCGGATATTCATCTCTTTCCTATCTCAAAAAGCTCCCGATCAATAAACTCAAAATCGATCAAAGCTTTATTCGCGATATACCCTACGATGAGGATGACATGGCGATTACCAAAACCATCATTTCCCTTGCTCACAACTTGAAACTTGACGTGATTGCCGAGGGAGTAGAAACACTGGAACAACAGGAGTTTTTGCTCGACAGTGGATGTCCCCTC
>JAGXHZ010000146.1 GCA_024635855.1 Sulfuricurvum sp. | reverse complement strand
GGCAAAGGACCACTGGAGATTGTATCCGCCACACGGACCATCAAGATTCATTACTTCACCGCAAAAATAAAGACCGTTGAGTATTTTACTTTCCATCGTTTCAGGGCGGATTTCTTTGAGGGATACGCCGCCTCGTGTAATCATTGCCATTTTAAAGCCGTCGTGCCCGATTACTGTGAGAGGCGTCCATGCGAGAAGTTTGATAAGTTTATCGCGCTGGATTCCTTCGAGTTTATTGAACCCTTCCTCTGGATTTGCATGGGCTAAAATACAAAGTTCCTGTCCTACCGATTCGGGGAGAAGTGTTTTAATATGAGTTAATATTGACTGTTCGGGATGCTTGTAAATTTCATTTTTGATGTGTTCTCTCAGTTGCTCTTCGTTCAGCCCTTTGGTGAGGTTTATCAGCAAGGGGACTTCGCCGTATTTTTCGATCAACGGAGTGATCTCACGGGCAACATCGAGGACGACGGGACCACGGATGCCATGGGCGGTAAAAATCAAATCTCCTTGCGCACGGATATTTTTTGCTTTGGGGAGATCAATACGAATCTCTACCTTTGGTATCGTGTCGGCGCGGCAATGCTCAACCCATATTTCTTTCGTTTTTAGAGGCATCATAGCGGGGTAGAGATCGGTGATTTTGTGTCCGACAGCGGAGGCAATCGTAAATCCATCACCCTCGGCACCCAGTTGCGGATAGCCAAGACCTCCGGTAGCAATAATGACATTAGGAGCTGTGTAGGACAGATTGGCTGTGCTGACACCTGTAACACGGACGCCATTATGTTCGAGTTTTTCTACCCGTGCGTGGGTGATGAGTGTCACACCAAGACGTGCCATCTCCTCTTCGAGTGCTGTGATGATGCTCACCGAACTGTGGGAAACGGGAAAAACACGATATCCATCAGGTGCATGGCTTTCGACTCCGATTTCGGCAAAAAATGCCATCAATGCACGATGATCAAAACTCTTCAAAGCCGGAGTCATAAAACGTCCGTCTCGTCCGAAACGTCCCATAAAGTCGTCATTGGAAAGAGTATTCGTGAGGTTACACCGACCGCCGCCGGTTGCTTTGAGTTTCGCCGCAATTTTGGAGAGTTTTTCGAGGAGAAGGACAGTGTTACCACGACGTGCAGCAGTAATGGCAGCGATAAGACCTGCTGCCCCGCCACCTACGACAATAAGATCAAAAGAAGTTTTAGGGGAGTTTTGCATGCGTCATTATAGCATTAACACTGACTGACCCACACGCCTACATCCATAGTTGAATCCGCAACACCGACGAATGACCCGGCTATTGGAGGGACGGCTTCGGCTAACCTTGCAACGGCTACGGCTATGTGATCACTTCCTACGATTTTTCCGATCGTGGGATCAAATCCCTTCCATCCGGCACCCGGCAAATAGACTTCAGCCCATGCATGCGTTGATCCTATTTCTGACATGAGCGGCGCGTAGAGGTATCCGCTCACAAATCGCGAAGCCAATCCCAAACATCTCACGGCTTCCATAAACAGTAAGGCAAAATCACGACACGATCCTGTACCGTAAGTGAGTGTTTGTGTGGCAGTTTGCACTCCCGGTTCTTCTCTCACCTTGTAGATCAGTGTTTGATAAATATATTCGGCAATTCGTTGCAGGAGCGTATAGGTTTGAATTGTTTCATCGGATTTCCAAAAATTTCTGATCCATTCATTTACCGCATTGATGGTTTCTTGTTCGGGCAATTCCATATAAGGAGAAAGCAAAATTTGTTCATCTTCTCGATAACGAAAAGGATAAGCAATCGCGTAATCACTCACCAAAAAGTCAAGAGGGTCTTCATTGAATTGCTGGATTATTACTTCACTTTCAATCAAAAGTTGATTTGTCGGCAGATCAAAACTGGCAATAGCAACCGAATTTCCCTCCACATCCCGATGCCAAAGAACGCTAGACTCAGGTGTCGTCTTTAGAGAAAAAGACTCGATACGCAGTTCATAGTCTTCTCGAGGGCGTAAGAGCAGGTTGTGGGCTCCCAGTGTTACGTTTGCAGAATAGTTATAGTAGGTGCGATGAATAATTTTATAACGTTGCATGGAAGACCACCTTGTGCATTGAGTAGTAGAGTGATTAATATTTCTTGTTTGTATTGATAAGAAGATCTTTTTCACTCAGCTCTTCGATCAGACTTTTTAGATGTTTAAGACTAAAGAGACGGAGGGTTTCTCCTTTTTCCTTTTTAAACTCGCTTGAAAAGCCGTTTTTTGAGAAGATAAGAAAAATATCAGGATTAAGTTTCGCACGAGCACATTTCTCTTGAAGTTTGGTGAGTTCACTTTTGTTGGCTTTGGCTTTCGAATATTTGCAGGAACCTGCCACAATCTTACTGGCTTTTGTTCGTCCCAAAATTTCTATTTCACCATTTTTATCCCAATAAGAACCGATTTTTTCGATCCAATCTCCTTTGAAACTCTCTTTGATACGTTCCATAACGAGCTTCTCATAAATTGAATCAAAAAATGTCTGTTTGATCTCCACCCAACGCTCTTTTGCTTCTAGGTAGTCACCCTCTTTAATCCCCTTGTAATACGGTGAGATCGCAGAAAACCAAAAACGGATAAATGGACTGATAAATACAAGACGTGCTGAGACTTCTTCGTTTTCATCGGCGGGTTCATCCTGCGAAATCTCACGAGTCAGTATTCCAAATTTAATCAAAAATGCGGCAGATTCTTCTCCCTCTTTTCGAGACAGATTGGCACGCTTAAATGCTGAATGCTCACGTCTGTCCCCACTTGCAAGTGCCGTGAGAAGTGAGTGGTAGGATTTGTTGCTTTGGGTGATTTTAGTAATGTCCCCATGAATATAGCGGTAGTTTGCCAGCACTTTTTCTTCAATCAGTTCATCCAGAGACTTTGACATATCGACACTCCAGCCCATTCCGCCAAAAACTGCGAAGTACTCTATCGCTTTTTCAATGTCCGTTGCGTTATTTTGAAAACAAAAGGATCTAAATTGTTTGAGGAGAGTTGGGTGATTTGACATGGGAAAAAAGCCTTCGGTTAATTTTTAACATTATAACCTAAGAGCTAGGGAAACTCTTGATAGACGAGCGAGAATGAGGAAAATGACTTTTCCTCACAGTCATTAGTTATCCTCTGGCAGTAACTTCGAGTAAGTGGTAACCGAATTGTGTTTTGATCGGACCGTATAAAACGCCGACATCTCCTGTAAATACCGCTTTATCAAACTCAGGAACCATTTGACCAGGACCAAATTTACCTAAAGAGCCACCGTCTCTGCTTGAGGGACATTTGGAGTGACCTTGAGCAACAGTCTCGAAAGATGTTCCGTTTTCTATTTCTGCTTTCAATGTATTGCACTCTTGTTCCGTCTCGACTAATATATGTCGCGCAGTTGCCCATGCCATGATGATCCTTTTATTGTTTTTGAAATTTTACTTTATTGTAACTTGGATTATTTGTGGTTAACTTCTTAATTTAAAGAAGATTAGCACCTTTTGCCGTCAATAGCAACGTAACTCCGTCTTCTTTCATTTCGATTATACCGTCATTCTTTAGTTCGTCCATCGCGAGTTGAAAAGGACGATCTTCTTTTGGTCCTAATTTTTTTAAAATACCGTTGATAACATCTTGCTTGGTCATGATATGACCTTCTAATGCACGGCTGGATTTGAACCACGTCATAAACATTGTTTTGATCTCATTTTTTTGAGTGGTCTCTAAACTCTCTTTTTTCGGCGGTGCTTTGCGTTGAAAAGTTGGAGGAGGACTTTTATAATCTCTTTTTGGCGTAGTTTTTCTCTTCGTTTCAAATGGTTTGATAGGAAATCCTTTTATTGTTGGCTAATTCAGTTACTGTATTGTATTGAAAAATATTTAAACACGGCTATATTTAATATTCGACGTTTAAGTTTTAGAGGGTAAAAAATGGGATTTCAACCTAGTTTTAAAAAGACCCATTATTTTTTTATCGATAGCAAAGCTTGATGGTATTAGTATAGGTATTTATTTTCATCATACTAGGGGATAAGGCATGAACAGTATTACTCTTATCGATAATCGAACCGGCAAAAGTTATGAATTTCCGATTTTGAACCCCACGATGGGACCTGACGTTATCGATGTGAGATCATTATATAAAGAGACAGGGATGTTTACCTACGACCCTGGATTTACCTCTACCGCAAGTTGCAGTTCCGCCATTACCTACATCGATGGAGACAAAGGAGAATTGCGTTATCGCGGATACGATATTTCTGATTTAGCTACGAAAAAAAGTTATTTGGATGTGGCGTATCTTCTCCTGACCAACAAACTTCCAAATGAAAAAGAGCGTGCTGAGTTTGACATCGAACTTCGTAAACGCTCTTTTGTACACGAAGGATTGAAACGGCTTTTCGATGCATTTCCCGATAAAGCGCATCCAATGGCAATGATGTCATCGGCAGTGTCTGCACTTTCCACGTTTTATTTTGAACATCTAAATGTCTCTAGTGACGAAGAAGCGCAGGTAATGGCTCGACGGATCATCGCTAAAATTCCTACACTGGCTGCTTTTACGCATAGGAGAATGTTTGGTATTCCCTACATCTATCCCGATATTGAACGTCCTTTTACCGAAAACTTTCTCTACATGATGCGTGCGTATCCTGGAGAGAATCTCGAAATTCGCGATGTGGAAATACGGGCATTGGATACGATTTTTACCCTCCATGCCGATCATGAACAAAATGCCTCTACCTCGACGGTACGTGCAGTAGCTTCGACGGGGGCACACCCGTATGCGGCACTTTCAGCTGGGATAAATGCACTCTGGGGAAGAGCACACGGCGGAGCGAATGAATCGGTTATTGCACAACTGGAAATGATTGGAAGTATTGAAAACGTTGATGGGTTTATTGCACGAGTAAAAGATCCTCACGATGATTTCAAGCTCATGGGTTTTGGGCATCGTGTCTATAAAAACTTTGATCCGCGCTCAAAAATTCTAAAAAAATTGCTTGATGAGCTCAAAGATGATTTGGGAATTGACAGCAATCTTCTTAAAATTGCCCAAAAAATAGAAGGAATTGCCCTCAATGATCCTTATTTTATAGAGCGAAAACTGTATCCGAATATCGACTTTTATTCCGGGCTTATTTTAACCGCATTAAAAATTCCCCAATCGATGTTTACCATTATTTTTGTCATCGGTCGTTGTGTTGGATGGATTACACAATGGATTGAACTTAAAAATGATCCTGAAATGAAAATCGCACGCCCAAGACAGCGTTATATCGGTGAAGAGGCTAAAACGTTATAATTTTCCTCCACACTCGAAGTTCTTTGGGTATAATAAAGTTTATGTAGAATTTTTGAGGAGAATTTGATGGAATGTGAATTTCCGACCGTTAATGCCAATAATGAAGAAATAAAAGCTATTTTTGCTCAGATAAAAACAATCGCTGTACTGGGTTTATCGCCAGATTCAACCAAAGACAGTTATCGTGTGGCGCAATACCTCAAAAATGCAGGCTATACCATTGTTCCCGTATATCCTAAAGGAGAGATAATTTTAGGTGAAAAAGTTTATCGTTCTCTTGAAGAGATCCCATTTGCGGTTGATATGGTCAATATCTTTCGAAAGCCGGATGCCCTGAATGCTGTTGCCGATGCATGTATTGTACGAGGTGATGTAAAAGTTTTTTGGGCACAAAAAGGGATTGTCAACAACGAAGCCGCAGCTCAAGCACAAAATGCTGGTATGCAAGTAGTTCAAAATCATTGCAGTATGGTCGAACATCGACTTATTAACGCTTAAAGGGAAACATTGATCGATTTAAAAACGATAACAGCAGCACACGAGCGAATAAGCAAAATTGTAGATGACACCCCATTTTCGTATGCACCACGCCTCAGTGAACAAAGCGGATGTGAGATTTACCTCAAAAAAGAGAATTTGCAAGTAACGGGCGCGTTTAAAATACGGGGTGCTTACAATAAAATAGCATCACTTAGTGACCATGAGCGCTCTCTAGGTGTAATCACTGCAAGTGCAGGGAATCATGCACAAGGTGTTGCCATGGCAGCACAAATTTTTGCTATCAATGCCCTTATCGTGATGCCGGAATCCACCCCGCTTACAAAAATCAACGGCGTTCGCTATTACGGAGCCGAAGTTATATTATCGGGATCAAACTACGATGAAG
>JAGXHZ010000145.1 GCA_024635855.1 Sulfuricurvum sp. | reverse complement strand
TCGTCGGCAGCGTCAGATGTGTATAAGAGACAGGATCAAAACACTCGAAATGGCATCATTTTTATAAACAACACGGAAATCTTTGTTGAGGCGTGCCCCTACTTCAAACCCCATTCCCCCCTCTTTTGTGGTGAGGATATTCATGGTGTCGATTTGAAGTTTGGTCGCTCCGCCGATGAGCCCCTTGAGTCCAGCGCCAAGCATGAAGTTGGTGGCATCGGCTCGCATACTGATATTACTTCCGCTAGTTGAGCCAAATGCAGCATCAGATGATGCCCCAAAGAGGATGTAGCTCATGATGTCATTTTGACTCATGACGGGATCCGAACTGAACAAAAAGATAGGAGAATCAAGTCGGTGTGTGACATAAATTTGAATCTTTTTGTAATCAACTTCATGGTCTACGGTGACGTCGAGATAGGGGTTATTAGGGATTTCGCCGCCGAAATAAATGTAGCTTGGGTGAAGGGTAAAGATTTTAGCGTTGGTGGTAACGATACCTTTTGGCAGAGTGACCATTCCGAGGATTTGCAGGCTGTTTTGTGGATCTTTCCAGAGAGTGAGGTCGGGTATGAAATCAATGTCGAGCTCTTTGGTACGATAGTGCAGCGGCGAAAGTGAACTTATTTTTACTTCGACGGCTAAAGATGATGTGCTGGGGGCACTTACGTCTTGGATGATAATAACATCGTCGTCCATGACCTTGAACTGTTGAAGAGGCAGATAGGTGATCTTTCCATCGAGGAATGTGACGTTGCCTGTGAGTTTTTGAGAAGCATTTGTATCCCGTTCGTAACGGAGATCAAGAGCAATATGGGCTTCCCCCTCCGGACCGCTGTAGGTGAATTTATCCGATTTTAGGTTGAGCACCGTATCCAACGTATTGGTATTGATCGTGCCATCCAGATGCAGCGCATCAAATATCCAAATTTCATCGATAATGAGATTTCCGGAGGGATCAATGTGCAAATGGGACTTGCGGTTTGACGTGATAGGATGATCGGCAATGTCGAAATGGTATTTGTCGATGAGTATTTTAGATGCTTCATAGCTAAGAGAGAGGGTATTTCCGGTTCCGCCGTATTGATGTTTGGAATCGACAACAGCCGCATACCAAGGTATCTCAACATCGGTATAGATATGCAGTGAAGTATCGTAAGTAATGTGGGTGGAAGTCCGTATTTCGGCATCATAATAACCCGTTTCCGGAAGGGTTAGGGCGGAGCTTAGGGTGAGTGTTTTATTGAGTGAGGGGGTGAACGTGGTGATGATCATAGTAGTAGATGCATCACTTAGGGTACCGCTAATATCAAAAAAACTTGCCATGTAGTTTCCGGAACCTTCAATCAGCTCATTACGGCGTTGCAGCGAGAGAGCAAAGTCTTTACCGCTAAGGGATAGATACGCTCTTTCGGTTTCCTGAGTTAGTGAAAAGTCCAGCTGTGAGGGTGGTTTTATGCTCCATTCTTTCCATGTCGGAGCATTTTCCGGAAGGAACATTTTTCCGTTTAGTTGAAGTTTGTCATCGTGAAAAAGAATCGTTCCGTTGATGTCAGCGTGATTGTGTCGGGCGTTAAAAGCTCCGCTTAGAGTGGTGGTATTGAGATGATAATTGCCTTGTGCCGATCCGTTCAAGGGAGAATTACGCAGTGCTTCGGGAAGCATCGGTAAAAAATCAAGGGTATCATTCAGAGTCGTCAAATGCCATTTGAAATCTTCATAATCACCGCTTTGAAGCAGGAGAGACGTTTGCGCCATGGAGAGTTTGCCGGCAACCCCCTCAGAATCATCACGAAAACTTCCGGTGATGGTTTTAGAAGGGAGAGGAAACTCAGAGGCGACTACTGTCCCCTCAAACGTCGTAGCGGTCACGCCATCAAAGTTGTAGCGAAGTTTTTGGGAAGTTCTCAGTTGATTGGTATCTCGAAGAAGCATGTAGAGGGCGGTGAAATCTATGTAGTTGTTTTTATAGTGATAATCCATCAATACTTTTACGGTATTCAGTGACATCTTGGGGTCAAAATTGGCGGTAAGGGTATTAAAATTGGCGGTGAGTTGTACTTTAGAATCCGAAAGCTCCACAATGTCGATGGATTGTGAGATTGGAAGCGTTACAAAATCTTTGACGTAGGGATCAAGTTCTGTCGCATTTGGATAGACGAGACCTTGGCCTGTAATGGCATTGTTTTTTACCGTTCCGCGTAATGTTCCGCTTGCGTATTGGGTTCTTACCGATGCCGTGATGGTTTTGAAGTTAAGATTTTTACCGTTAAATGAGCCATCTTTGCCGTGAATATCAAGCTCGATGGGGTAGGTGCCTATGAGCTGAAGATTGGTTAATGTCACCTCTTTGAGGGTAAATATCGGAAGCGGAAGAGTAGGAGTGTCATCGTCGCTGATGAAATCCTCCAAATGAATTTGCAATCCGTCAATGTTGATCGAATCAATCACATGCTTTCCGTTCAAAATAGCCGTGAGATTGTAATCCAGCGTAAGGGTTTTGGCATCAATACTTTGGGAATGGAGATTGTGCAGGGTGATCCCTTGCGAGAGTGAACCCTCAGCGGAGGTGTACCCAATTCCCATTGGAGTCAGGATTGTTTTGTTTAGCAGTTCAAGCCCATCGGGACGAAAAGCGATGTAAAAGAGGGCAGACGCGATCAATATCGCCATGACGGTGAGGGCATGGAGGGCGACAAAGAGGTGCTTTAGAGCTCTTAAAAGCCGTTTCAGGTAGGTTTTTTTTGGTATTTTAGACACTTCTTTATTCTCAGTGCGAGCGGTATCGGGATGATTAGACATTAAAACAGTTCCCCGATTCGAAAGTGAAATGCATTTTGTCCAAAATCATTGGGGTTAAATCCCACATCGATAGCAATAGGACCGATAGGCGTAACATAGCGCAACCCTATCCCTGTGCCCCAATAAGGAGTAGAATAGTCAGGAAGGTAATTATCCGAACCATAGGTAAGATCCGTGAAAAGAACTCCGCGAATAGCGTTATAGATGGGAAAACGGTATTCAAGCGTCCCCTCAAGAAGGGAATTGAATCCCAGAGGATTGCCATTGAAATCTTTGGGTCCCAAATCACGATACGTATACGCTCGGTTGGAGTTCATCCCTCCTGCGTAAAAACGGTACGCGCTGGGGACGTCTCCCTCATACGTTCGCAATACTCCCCATTGCATTCTCGCAGCAATGATGTGTTTTCCAAAACTCTCTATGTGTGCCCCTGCAAGGAGGGTTTTAAAATAGGTAGCATCGGAGATTCCGGAGTAGATCGAGCCTTGCGCTTTGACATTGATCCAGTTGCCTTTTGTCGGTTCGAGGAGTTTGTCTCGTGTATCAAAATTGATTTCTGCCATAGGAGAGGGGATAAAAAGATTGGAATTAGGGAATTCAGCGGTGTTACTGCTCTCATACGTTTTGGCTTGATCAAACAGCAAAGAGATTAGAATGGATGTTGGGTAGGCTTGGTGCTTTAGGGTTAGTTTTTCAAAAATACTCTCAGATCGATATCCGTCAAACAGTTCATCCGAATAACCGACTTCGCCGTAGCCATAAAGATGATTGTAAAGGGGAACCGAGAGGACGCTGGCGGCTGTTTTTTTGATTTCGGTAAATTTTGCTTCCAGAGAGAGGGTTTTGAGATTCCCCAAAAAGTTACGGTGTTTTAAACCAATTTGTCCCCCTAAACCTTGGTCACTGCTGACACCCAATCCCGCGCTGAATCGAATCGGTTTTTCTACTTCTTCAAGTCCTACGCTGATTGGAACGATGCTGCCATTGCGGTCGGTATCGTTAATAGAGACGCGTGAAATCGCCTCTTGGGCGTAGAGTGCTTCGTAGCTTTTTTGTATCGCTTCAAGATTGTATTGATCACCCTCATCAAATCGAAGCATAGATGCGGCAAGTGCGCCATCAATATTGGGGGTAGATTCGACAAGGATTGGTCCAAAGGTGCATTTTTCATTGGGCGTTGCTTCAAACAGCAGATGTGCTTCGTGCGTTTCGATGTCAATCCATGCTTTGGAATTAAACGTTCCGTTGCAATACCCTTCGTCATGATAACGTTTTTTAATTTGTATTTTTGAGGTGCTAAATTTATCTTGATCAAAGAGGGTGTTTGGACGAAGCTCGATGGCGTTGTCAATGTCGAGAATACTGTTTATTTGAATGTCGGTAATTATAATGGGATCGTTTTCTTGGATAGCAAAGGTAATAGAATTATTGGTGATAACGGGAGTTATTTTAGCTCCAAAATAACCTTTTGCACGGTAATAGCTGACAAGAGCAGTGATACTTTGAGATGAAAGAGAGGGTTCCATAGAGGGTTTGTCCTCCCATATTTCAATGGCATAGGGAAGCCTGAGTCCAAGTGTATCGTACAAATCACGGGAAGAAATTTTTTCATTACCCGAAAAAAGCAATGGAATCGGTTTGGCAAAGAGTAAAAATGGCAATGTGAACAACATGAAAACAAGACGCATTTAGAACCTCACAAATATACTTGCTTATTTTACCCTATTTCTGTGATCCATCTCCTTACTTTAGTTTTACGTGTTATAATATATAAATATTTGTAATGATGAGGTAATAGTGTTTTATAAGAAAAGGTATTTAAATAAAGTTAATGAGTATGAAACATTACAAAGTAAAATGGCAGAGATTGAAGACTCTATGGCAAAAATGACGGAAGAAAATCAACGACTTAATGAGCAAAATACTGCCGCCCGTCATGATAAGGTGATGTTTACTCTTATTCATGAACTTACAGAGAATCTCGTTAACGGTTCAGAGAATGATCTTTCTATTCTTCAAAAAGACATTGGAACTAATGTAGAAGAACTTGGTGAGATTTCTGAGCTAAATCGTCTCAACCGTGCATCTTCTATTGAAATCAATGATGAGATCAAAGATCTTCTTAATACACAACAAAAATTAGCAGACAACATCTCCAATAATTACAATTCAGCTTCTCAGCTTAGCAGCAGTGTTGAATCCATCAGCTCTATCATCAACCTTATCAAAGACATCTCAGAACAAACGAATTTGCTGGCACTAAACGCTGCGATCGAAGCTGCACGCGCGGGTGAACACGGGCGAGGATTTGCCGTAGTTGCGGATGAAGTACGAAAGCTTGCGGAACGAACTCAAAAAGCCACGCAAGAAGTTGAGATGAGCGTCCAAAGTCTGAAGCAAAATGCAACAGAGATCGACGAACGTTCTACTACGATGGAAAATATGTCTTCTGAATCCAGCAGCAAGCTTAATCGTTTCCAATCTTCACTGTCTGAGTTAAATATTCGTACTATGGACATCGACAATTACTCACAGGATGTGCTGTATTCAATCTTTATCGTACTCGTAAAACTGGATCATCTTCTCTTTAAAGCCAGAGGATACAAAACGGTATTCTTAAATAGTGTGGATGATGAATTTGCAGATCATCATGGATGCCGCTTGGGCAAATGGTATGATAGCGGAGTCGGGAAAGAAGTGTTTGGGTCAGCCCCTAGTTATTCTAAGCTTGCAGCACCTCACAAAGTGGTACATGATCGTATTCATGATGCCATTCATTGCGTGAGATCAGGAACATGCGGAGAAAATTCGAAGAATGTCATGAGTTATTTTAAAGATGCAGAATCAGCTAGTAAAGAAGTATTTGCTGTATTGAGTGCGCTATTAGGCGAAGAACAGAAAAAAAGAAAAGGAAAATAAGACGTGTTAGCAGCAGTTAGGATTTAGCAGGGTGCTTTTTCCATGGTTGTACGCCAGTCTCGGTTAAAATCTTTTTTTAGAATTTTTTCTTGGTGGGGAATCAAACAGCTCGTGCAATCTTGGTGGATCGCAGTATCACTGAGAAAGCGTTTTCCTTCTTTGCAGTCGATAGAGCAGATGCTGTAAAGTGTTTTTCCCTCTTGCGTTGAAAATCCTCCGTCATTAAAACGAAAATAAGGGCACGCGCACCAATAGCAGTTGAGATGTTTGGTCTCGTGACACTTTTTATTTTCAGCGTACAAAAGACAAAAATCCGGTTCATTGATCACCATGTTTTCAAATCGAAAATACTCGATTACCTCATTATTGCTAAGGTGTGTTAATTTTTCCATAATAACATTGTGCTTGGAAGCATGAGTCTCAAACCACTCTTGGTGGGTCATTTGGATTTAAAACCTCTCACTAACAAGACTATCACTAGTATCTCTATCAAGAAAAGGGGAAAATGGAGGTAATAGACTTGGGTATGCGCATCGCTGATTCCATAATAATCAATCAATTTGTAAAAAGAGTAGGAGAGAGTGAGTCCTGCGAGATACCCTTGCTGTTTGGATACATCAATCCATCCCATAATTCGTGCATGACGAGCAAAATGGGTCTCAGCTCGTACCAAATAGCCTCCCAATATAAATGAGAGTTGATACGCGCTGTAAATAATAATAGCAGTGGTTTGAAGGCTTGGGAAAAAGATAAAAAATCCAATCATAAAAAGCATGATGAGTTCAGCAGTAAGTGAAAAGCGAAAAAAAGTTTCCAGTTTCATAAGCCGATGATAGCCGTATGCTAGCGCCATAAGCCCAAGCGCAAGAATAATCCCCCCCAACGAAAAAGTGCTGGGGCTAAGTGTTCCATAAATGGTAAATGCCGCACCGCCAAGCAACCCAGTGAAGAGGGAATTGACGAATTTATAGCGGAGATAGGAGTGAAATAGGAGTTTCATGGTGTCCTAGAAGATAAATTTTAAACCGGCAATGAACGTTGTGGTGAAATCAACGGGATAGATTTCGTCGTTGTTGATCCAAATGCCGTTAGATTGGTCGAAAAGATTGTTGATTTTAGCAAACATTTCATAATTATCTTTTGTATATGTTACGGAAACATTAGTAGATTTGTAAGCATCTTGTTTTTGAGTGAAGTTATTAGCGAAATCTTCTTGTGCATAGGCTTGTGAACGGTAAATTTGAGTTAATGCTAACGTAGTGTTAGTGTTTGGAAGATAGGAAAATGTTGCTTTGATGTTGTGGTTAGAAACTCCAGGGAGCTTTTTACCATCATAAATCTCTCCATTCTGGTGTTCTGTATCTATTAGCGCTTGGACATAGTTGTAATTTGCACTTAGATTGAACTGCTCGCTGATTATCCATTGGTTAGAGAGATCTAAACCATATTTATGTGATTTATCAATATTAGTATTTTTTGAATTCGTCCAAGCTAGATCTGTATAGTAATAAATTTCATTGGTTAATTCCACGTAAAAAATAGACGTTTTGAATTTATTCTTGGGCGTAATCAGCGTGTAGCCGATAGCATAATTGTCACTTTTCATTGGCTCTATAAATCCGTTAAACGTTCCTCCCCAGTTAAAGAAGCGGTCAATATCAGGTGCTTGAAAAGAGTGAGAGTAGTTGGCAAAAAAGGAAGAATCTTTGGTGAAATTAAAATTATAACCCACTTCAGCTGCGTAGAGAGTATCATCTTTGGATTTTGAAGCAGTGGTTGATTGATAATCGTAAGTAACTTTTTCAACACGTCCACCTCCCATAAAAGTCTGGTTTCCTAAATATACTTCAGATGAAAGATATACACTTGCGTTATCTTTTTTCGTTATATTTCCATACCCCTCGCGTTTTCCCCATGTCCCAGAAGTTCCCAGTGTTGCCTTGATAGCATCATCAGTATAATTTAATTGTGCTCTAATTTCATTATAACGGTAGTTAGCAATGCTGTTATAGGTAACATAGTTACTTTGTTTTACTTCTCGTGATCCATCGATTTCAAGTGAATAGTTATTATTAAGGGTATAGATTAATCCAGAGCCTAGAACATTTGACTTAAATATCTGTTGTGTACTTCCAAATCCTGCGGAGCCTTCTTGAGAGGGATTTGTATTGTATTCTAAGAGCGTCATTGGGCGACCATAAAAGGAATTATTTTTAGTAAATCCAGCTTCTGCGTGAACTTCGAGTGAATCGGTAGTTTTGTAAGAGACCTCAATCCCTCCATTGGTACTTTTTTGGGCATCTCGATTTTCTTTGGTGTCGATAGCACGAGTTCCATCAGTATCAAAATGATCCAAATGAAGTGCGTAGGAATAATGATTTTTGGCTGACGAAAGATAAAGGGATTCTCCCAAAGAATGATAATTACCTGCATAAAATCCAAGTTCATTATGGTTGCTTTGCTTCGTGATGATATTAATAATAGCCGCGTTAGCACCATCCCCATACATGACAGAGCCTGCGCCTTTTAGAATTTCGATTTTTTCAATAGTATTTACTGGAATAGAGCCTAACAGCTGAGAGGTCATATCAATATTATTCAGGCGACGGCCGTTGAGGGTGACTACGATATTTTGGTATCCATCTCCTATTCCATAGCCATGAACATCCAGTTTTTGTGTAAAAGAGTTTCCATAACCTGATGAAGTGATAAGAGACGTATGTTGATTAAAAAACTCATAAATATTGATTGAATGAGAGGCTGCAATCTCTTTAGAAGTGTAAACTTCAGTCGAATACGGTGCTTGCAATTCATTGGTTTCAATTGCATTAGACGTGATGGTAATAGGTTCCAGTTGAAGCGTATCCGCCCCCAACGAGGCAACAAGTGTTGCGGATGCAACGAGAGAAAGGGTGTGTTTGAACATAGGTATCCTTAACGATTATAATAATTTTTGTTTTGACGAAAATAAAATTAATCGATAGGCGGAGGAGAAATAGCAGAGTAGATATAGATAGGACAAACAGGGGCAACGAGTTCGATGCGGGTGATGTTTTGGAGAAGGCGTACTTCGGACGCATACGCTTGGATAGCGACAAGAGAAAAATAATTCTTACCAAACCCGCGAGGTGCATGCATACTGGTTTAATCCGCCTTTTCTCTATTTATTATGGCGGATTATAGCAAAATGAGCTTAGGACTTAAATTGTCCAAGCTTCGCATTGAGATCGGTTGCGGCTCCATACAGTTCACCTGCAATGTAAGAAATTTGTTTAATGTCATCTTGATTTTTTTGAGAGAGATTTGACATTTCAGAAACTTTTGAAATGATTTCATTGATTTTATTCGCCATCACTTTTGAATCTTCCACGCTTTGACGACTTACATTGACATTGTTGTGCAGCACTTTAGACGTTGCATCGATTTTTATATCGATTTCGGAACTTTTTTCGGCAAGACGTTCAATATTTTCGCTGTTTGTGCTCATCATGTCGGATGAATCAGAGATGGATTGTATGACAACCGAGATGATGGCATTGATTTCAGTAAGGCTTTTTTGAGTACGTTCGGCGAGCTTGCGTACTTCATCTGCTACGACGGCAAATCCACGACCATGTTCACCTGCACGAGCTGCTTCGATGGCGGCATTGAGAGCGAGGAGATTGGTTTGATCGGCAATGTCTGAGATGATGCTAAGGACTCCATTGACACTCGATGCCTCTTGGGTAAGTTGGGCAAAACGCTCTTCTAGGTCATTGTTCATTTGGGTTGTGTTATGAATTTCATGAGTGATAGCATGGGCGATGGAGCGAACCTCTTCAAGCTCTTTCGTACTGTTTTGATTATTTTCAAGAGAATTGCGTGCAGTAGAGACACTTTGCTCGATGGAGTGGTGAATCTCAGAGGCGGTTGTCCGCGTGTTTTGTGCAATGGTATTGGTTGTTTGAGATTGTTGCGCCAAGTTAGCTGCTGCGGTGTTGAGCGTTGCTGTAGAGCCCACGGCAGAAGAGGTAATTTGCTTGGTGTCGTTAATGGTGAGTTGAATTTTATTAATGAAGGCATTGAGATAGGAACTCGCAATACCAATCTCATCGTTGGCATTTAAAATCGGAAGACGTTTCGTTAAATCCCCGTTTCCATGGGCTAAATCAGAGGAAACTTTATCGAGTTCCTCGATGGGGCGAATAATGCTGGTTCCTGAAATGTAATTAATCGCGATTAAAATACTCACTAAAACGCTCCCGAGAAAAGCAAACCATTTTAAAAAACTCATTTGAAGTGCATCAAAATAATCGGCTTTGTTAATTCCGGGAATAACCCACATATCCCAATCTTTAATATAACGGTATGCGGCGATTTTATGCTGCCCAGTCGTAGCAGAAACATACTCATAAATCCCACCTGATTTATCGGCTCGGATGTGGTCGATGTAGTCATGACCGGCTTTACTTTTACCCTCATCTTCGGGTTTGGGGTGGATGGTCATAACACCATCGGCATTGATAAAATAGACGTAACCGCTGCTGCCGATTTTAATGCTTTTGATGTCATTTTTAAATGCCTCGTCTTTGTAGGCATCCGGTTTGATTTGAGAAATGTAATTGACATTTTTTTCCAGTGCATTGGCAACCGTATTGAGGTCGCTTGTCATAATCTCCTTGATAGAGGAGGTAGCAATGAAATATGCTACAATGACACTAAATAGTACTGCGCCTACTGCGGCTACGAGATTAAAAATAAACTTCGATTTGATTGTTCTAAAGAGATTCACGTAAAGCCACCTTCTGTTTGGTTCAACTATTCTAATTCTTTTTTGATAAAGCGCTTCTGAAATAAGGAAATATAATCCAAATGAAACATTCCCACTTACAGCAAATCGTTGAAACGATGCAGAAGTTTAACCAAATAGAGCGGGCATATCGTGTGAGCGACACCCAAGTGAGCCTTGAATTTGATCGAGAATCGGTGTGGACGTTTGATATGCGGCGCGATAACGCAACGGTTTTTATCTCCCCTGATTCAAAGCGGTCAAAAGTCTATCAGGCTCCTTTTGACGTATTGCTCGCGAAACGATTTAATCGCTCGGTCATTCAATCAATCACCCTTCATAATAATGATAAAATAGTGCGTATCACAGTGACGCAAAGCGGTTCCTATAAGAGCGAAGTCACCCTGTTGCAATTTGAATTTACGGGAAAATATACGAATGCTATTTTGCTCGACAAAGAGGAAATTGTTTTAGAAGCATTGCGTCATATCGATGAAAATGTTTCCGTACGAAGCGTTCGAGTAGGGGAACTTTTACTGAATCCTCCACGTCCCGATTTTACTCCGCTGTTTTATCCTATGGAAAATGTAGAAGATTTTTTGCGCAACACGTACGAGGTATATGCGCAAGCTAAGCTGGATAAGTTAAAAAAAGAGAAAAGTACGCTCATTGAAAAGCGTTTAAGACAACTGCGTACGCATGTTGAAGCGCTGGTTGACGAAGAGGCATTGTTAAGTGACTCGGCATACGCACAACATGCAGGACATCTGATATTGGCAAATCTTCACCGCATCCAAGGCTATGAGACAACCGTAGTGTTGAATGATTTTAATGGAGATGAGATAACGATAGAAGTATCCCAAGGGTATCACACCGGCGCTCGGATGGCAGAAATGTTTTTCAGACGTTCCAAAAAAGCCAAACAAAAAGCACAGGGACTTTTCAAAGAGCGTGAAAATCTTGAGGAAAAAATTCGCCATTTAGAGTTGTTTCTCCACACCATTCACAACGCGTTGCAGCCCGAAGAGATAGCGATGCTTTTTCCTGCAAAACTGCGAGGAGTAAAAAGCCAGCAAAGTGAATCCATTGCGTTGTTTTGGGTCGAGGGGATAAAAATTTCACTAGGTAAAAGTGAACGAGGAAATATTGAACTGCTGCGAAATGCCCGTGCACGTGATGTTTGGCTTCATCTTAAAGACCGCCCATCCGCTCACGTTATCATTACGACCGATAAGCAAGAGCTTCCGCGAAATATTTTGGAAGCTGCCGCAAAACTGTGCGTCGATTTTTCTGTATTTGAAAAAGGATCGTATTTGGTCGATTATACTCCAAGAAGAGAAGTGCGGGTTCAAGAGGGGGCAAATGTCCTCTATACGAACTTCAAAACATTGGTGATTGATAAGCGGTAAAGGATTTTTTATGGCAATTTCTCATGTTGGTGGCGTTATTTATGCAAATCAGCAAATGGCAGGCATTGCCGCTGAAGTGGGTGCGATACAAAACAGGCTTGAACTCCAAGCGCTTGCCGCACAGGCTATCTCGAAAGAGCAAAAAAAAGAGGTACAAGAAGTTCGTCCCACAGAAGAAAATAAAGCGGTTGACTCCAATCGTGAACATACGAAAGAACAAGCCGAACAAGAAGAGCGTCGTTCCAGTGATGAAGAACATCCCCCAAATGAAGAGACCCCTGTAAAATCGATCCATCTATTAGACGTTAAAGTATAAAATTATAAAAAGCACATTTAAAAATGGTATAATCGCGATATTTAAACACCTCCATCAGGAAACCCGATGCAACCATCCGCAAATGCGTTACAAACGCGCATTATTACCGCCGTTTTTTTAGGATTAGGGGTTCTAGCCATTGGACTTATTAACAACTTTTGGCTTATATGGCTTGTTTTAGGCGCTGTATATATGCTTGCATTCCACGAAGCAACACGTCTTTTTGGAATTAACAACAATTCTCTTTATGCATACGCAGCCATTTTATGGATTATTGCATCCATCTATCCTTACAGTGAAGATTTGCTGGTGATTTCAGGATTGATATTCGTAGGGGCAGTAGCGTACACGCAAAATATCCCTTTTCGAAACTTTCTCCCCTTTTTATACCCCACAGCAGGAATGCTCTATATCCTAAGTCTGTACGAAGAATACGGTATCGGAGCACTGTTATGGCTTCTTGTTGTTGTTGCTTCGGCGGACATTGGTGCTTATTTTGTGGGTAAAAGTATCGGGCGTACCCCTTTTTCAATTTCAAGCCCGAGTAAGACACGAGAAGGTGTCTATGGCGGGATAGCCGTAGCTACGGGTGCCGGATTTTTTATCGGAATCGGCATCGTTGAAGATATGACGCAAGCGATTCTTATTTCAATGCTGACGGCGATGGCAGCAGTTTTTGGTGACTTATTTGAGAGTTATCTTAAGCGACAAGCAGGCGTAAAAGACAGTGGAAATATTCTCCCGGGACATGGCGGGATACTTGACCGCATTGACGGATATCTTTTCGGAGCCATTATTATGCTCATCTTTTTACGGGGTCTTGCTTGATCCTTTTAGGATCGACGGGCTCTATCGGTGTCAATGCGCTTGCTATTGCACAGCGCTTCGGTTTGAGCGTTGATACCCTCGTCGCTGGGCGGAACATTACCCTTCTTAATCAACAAATCCAACAATTTTCCCCCAAACGTGTCGTTGTTTTAAATCCCCAAGACATTATTCACGTCAAACATCCCAACGTTCATGCGGGAGAAGAAGCGATTTTAGAAGCGATAGAAATATCGACCTCTGATTTTGTGGTCAATGCCCTTGTCGGATTCGCAGGATTTCGTCCGACGTTAAAAGCTTTGGAGTGTGGCAAGCGTATCGCGTTGGCGAATAAAGAATCGCTGGTGGTGGGCGGAGCATTCGTGGATACTTCCCGCATTATCCCTATCGACAGTGAACATTTTGGATTGTGGTATCTTAATCAAACCGCTCGTCCTATCTCGCGGATGCTCATTACTGCCAGTGGCGGTGCGTTTAGAGATTGGCCGATTGAGAAAATTCAAGAGGCGACCCTCAAAGATGCCCTTAATCATCCCAATTGGTCGATGGGCTGTCTCTTATACACATCTGACGCTGCCGACGATATG
>JAGXHZ010000144.1 GCA_024635855.1 Sulfuricurvum sp. | reverse complement strand
CCTATAAGGTATGACACGGTTTCCATCCCCCGTCTTTGCTCATTTTTAATTCCGCTTGTTTGTGTTTTTTATTTTTTGTGGTATAATTTTTTTGCTAATACAAAACTTTCCATACGGTTAATGGAGCGACAAGATAAGGTCGAGGGAGTAATTACCCTCGACCTTTTTTTTTGTCCTCCATAAACCGTATGTGAAGGGGGTTCTTTATGGATAAGCTTGTATTAGCATTACTGCTTGTGTGCATTTTTGCACCTATGATCAGATGATTCTGTCATAGCCAAGGGGTTTTACCCCTTGCCCCCCTCATTTTTAACTCAAACGGTGCGACAACTCACGCTTATACTCTTCTAAATCAAAAGATGCGATTTGTGCCACACCGCTTTGCACAGCAGCCTGCGCGACACTGGCAGAGACTTCGACGATCAGGCGTTTATCGAAAGGTTTTGGGATGATGTACTCTTTTCCAAATGTCAGCTTCATTCCATAAATCTCATTGAGGTATTGGGGAATCTCAGCACGAGCCAGTTGTGCGAGGGCGTGAGACGCTGCCATTTTCATCTCGGTATTAATAATACGTGCCCGCACATCCATCGCTCCACGAAAAATAAAAGGAAAACCGAGGACATTGTTCACTTGGTTGGGGAAATCACTTCTACCCGTGGCGATAATCGCATCGGGTCGAGCTGCTTTCGTATCTTCTGGAAATATTTCAGGAGTAGGATTGGCTAGGGTGAAAATAATCGGTTCAGCTGCCATTGTCATAATATGTTCTATGGTAAAACTACCCGGTTTAGAAAGCCCGACCACGACATCTGCTCCCATAAATGCATCGTCAAGCGTCATCCCAACAGGTGCCAAAAATTCTCTTTTTTGTTCGTTCAAATCACTGCGTCCTGCATGAATAAGCCCTTTTGAATCACTCATAAAGATAGTTTGAACACCCATAAATCGATACAGACGGGCGCAACTGATCGCAGCTGCACCCGCACCGACTACCACCACACGTATGTTATCAAGCTCGCGTGATGTCAATAAACATCCATTGATAATAGCCGCGGAAGAGATAACCGCAGTACCGTGCTGATCGTCGTGCATTACAGGAATATTCAGCCGCTCGACCAACCGTCTCTCGATCTCAAAACACTCAGGTGCTTTGATGTCTTCGAGATTTATTCCTCCAAATGTCGGTGAAATAGCCGCTACCGCATCGCAAAAACGCTCGATGTCGGTTTCATCCACTTCGATGTCATACGCATCCAAATCACTGAATTTTTTAAATAAAACTGCTTTCCCTTCCATCACGGGTTTCGAAGCCAATGCCCCGATATTTCCAAGACCTAAAACCGCCGTACCATTGGAAATAACCCCCACAAGATTGCCCTTGGAGGTATAACGATAGGCATCCTCAGGATTTTTTTGGATTTCCAAACACGGAGCCGCAACACCGGGAGTGTAAGCCAAACTCAGGTCGTTTTGAGAAACAAAAGGTTTGGTGATTTGGGTGGCGATTTTGCCCGGACTGGGAAATTCATGGTAGTTTAGTGCATTTTCATTGATAGTTGTATCGTGATTCAAAAGATTCTCCTAAATTATAATCATTAAATGTTTATTCACTCACACATCGTGCATACGCTGATTGGGTTTTAACGACGGTAGCAACGGAACCTAGCTTAAATCCGACCGCATACGCTTCGTGCTCATTGAGCGTGTCGCTCGTCCAGTAGTAACGGTGCATCATAAGACCAAAAAACTTCATATCCACACTCGGACGAATAAAGGCAGTATCAACGATACCGTACAGTTCATCAGCCGTAGGAAGTCGCCACATCCGTCCGTTCAGGCTTAAATTCTCACACATCTCTTTAGCTGATTCATACGTATATTTACGTTGCTTATCTGTCGCATCAAGTGAATGCCACAGTAGTTCTGATCCTTTATCTTCTATCCCTTTAGGGGTTAAAGCATAGTCACGTATTTGTTTATTCTCAAGGACATTGGTGCATGCAGCAGCAATTTTTTTCGTCGGAGGGGATAAGGTAATATTACGCTCTTTCGGAAAAAAACTGTAGCCAATCATAGCAACTATCCCGCCATCACCTTCACTTCCCGTACCAACTTCAGCGTCTCCTGAAGCTACTTTTGTTGCTGACCAATAGCTAAATCCTGCCTTAAAAGAGGTATTTGCAGGAAGTTCATACAACTCGCGGATAGACAGTGCCCTCCATCCTGTACCAATATCACGACAATATTGGATAGCATTTTCTTGTGTCAAATTTTCAGATGAAGAAAGATGCACCTCAGCATAAGCAGTGAAACTCAATACGCTCAGAGCAAAAAGACTAAATTTTGTCACAATATTCTGCCAGCAAACCGCCACGAATTTTATGATACGCTTCATCACCCGTCAGCTTTTTAACGATAGCCAAACCAAAACAAATCGCTGTTGCAGGACCGCGAGAGGTCATAATGTTGCCCGTTTGAACCACAGCACTTTCATCACCTTTATATCCAGCGACTTTTATCTCATCTTCAACACTCGGATAGCAGGTATATCCCTCTTTAAGAACACCCGCCGTATAAAGGGCATACGGAGCAGCACAGATTGCACCGATATTTTTCCCTGCACCATCCATCTCTTTTAAAAGCGATTGAACGGTTGCATCATGCGCAAGGGCTTTTGTTCCGCCCCATCCGCCGGGAAGAACGATCATATCGAGCTCATCCGCACTGATACCTGTGATAACACGATCGCACTGCACCGTAATACCGTGAGCACCTTTGACCAGCATATGCTCATCCAATGCACCCATAATCACTTCAATACCCGCTCGACGCAATACATCAATGATATTCACCGCTTCGATCTCTTCAAAACCTGTTGCAATAGGGATTAGAACTTTTGGCATCATGATTCCTTTTATAAATATTTTTTGCTTATCTGTTCAATTGTACTTTCAAAAACAACAAAATCTTCTTCCAATGTATCCCAAAGTACTTTATCATCCAAACCGAAATAATGATGAGTTAAAACATCTCTCATTTTGGCAATTTCACTCCACGGAACAGCGCTAAATTCATCTTGTATTTCTTTTGGAATTTGTTTAACTGCTTCCCCTATATTCTCAAATGCTTTTGCGGTGGCATACACTTTTTCTGTATTATCGGTGAACTCTTCGAAACTAATATTTGCAGTAAATTTTCGGATATTTTGACATTCAGAAATAATGTCTCTAAGATAAAGCTTCCAATCCCTAGACATAAATCATATCCTTATAAATATAAGGTTTCAAATCGGCTTTAATTGTTTGGGCTCTAACAAGATCGACTTTATGATGAAGGGAACGTTCCAATTCACCAAGATATTTGAGATATTTGAACATCGAAAATTTTTTGTCTTTTTCAATCTCATAGACAATATCGATGTCGCTGTCAGCACGTTCATCACCGCGTGAAAAACTGCCAAATAATCCAACGAGAATAAGACCATCTTTTTGATATTGTGGTTTAAGTGCTTTGAGCGTTTGAAGAATTTCTGTTTTTGTCATCTTGTAAATTCGATTTGTGTTAATTTATATGGTGTTATTGTACACTGAATTAAGAAAATGTGGAGATTAGTGATGATTAAATTAATAATTTGAAAAAAAATGGAAATGGATTCCGTGTCGTAGCACGGAATGACGAAGCAGACACCCTTCGACATACCCTATAGGGCACGTGAGCTCAGGGCATTAAAAAAGTTATTTCACTTTTTCCATGTATTCACCCTCAACGGTGTTAACACGGATAATGTCACCCTCAAGCAAGTGATAAGGGATTTGTACGACAGCGCCGGTTTCAAGCGTTGCAGGTTTTTTAGAACCGCTTGATGTGTCACCTTTGAAGTTTGGCGGTGTTTCAACGATTTTAAGTTCCATGATTTCAGGAGCGTCAACGCTGATTGCTTTGCCGTTGTGCAAGATGATTTGAACGTTTGTACCGTCTTTGATCCATTTGCTCGCATCTTCACATTGCTCATAAGTAAGACCTAACTGCTCAAAGCTCTCATTGTCCATAAACTGAAGCATTTCGCCGTCGTCATACAAATACTGCATGGTTTTGTGTTCGATATTAGGAACCTCGAATTTATCGCCGGCATGAATCGTTTTCTCAACTACTTTGCCGTTTAAAAAACTTTTAACTTTACAACGGACAAATGCTGCCCCTTTACCCGGTTTAACGTGTTGAAAATCGACTACTCTGTACGGTACACCCGTGATTTCGAGGCGTACCCCTTTTTTGATATCGCCCATTCCGATGGTTGCCATGTCTTCCCCTGTATATAATTACCCGAATTTTACCCTAATTGGCTTTGAATATCAAACCCTCATATTTTTATGGTATCATCTTTGGTAGATTATGAACATTTTGACTCTTTTAAACTTGTAAATAGTATAATTATCTTATCTAAGCTATAAGTATCACAAATAAATCACAAGGAGGGTTTCTCCCAATGGCATCTCCCACACAACGATTAACACTTGCGTTACTTCTAAGTGTTCTCAACCTCGGTGCAGCTCCATTGTCTCTAAATGAGGCGGTTTCGCTGCTTAAAGAACAAAATTTAGAGATAAAAGCAGCCTCGTTGGAAGCTAAAAACGCACAAAACGATGTATCCCTTTCTCAAGGCTACAGTTATGGTGCGCTCGATTTTACTCAAAATGTTGTCCGCTCCAATGATGCAGGAAATGTGTTTGGATTTAAACTCAGTTCACGCGAAGCAAATTTTGGAGATTTCGGGGCTCAAGAATTTATGGCTAGTACTGCTAATCCTACTGGACCAGATTATGTAACACCACCTAAAAATCTAAATTACCCCGGCTATCAAAACTTTTTCCAAAGCAAACTTACCTATGCCCTCCCCCTTTATACGGGCGGGAAACTGGGCAGTTATGAAAAAATAGCTCAAGAGACGGAAAAGATCAAACAGCTTGACACCACCAAGGTAACGGCAGAAAAAATCTACGAAACCCGAAAAAGCTACTACGATATGGCGCTTCTCAATCACTCTATCGAAAAATTGCAAGTGATTCAAAAAAACATCGCAACATTGCAATCCACAACAAAGCAGATGTTTCAAGAAGGATATGCCAAAAAAGTTGATTTACTCGAAGTCGAAGCCAAAAAAGCAAATGTCGATCGCATGATTTTAGAAATGCAGGCCAACAAAAAACTTCTTTACCACTATTTGAGCTTTCTCCTAAACCAAAAAGTTACCGATATAGCGGCTCCTTCGGATGATCGTGCTTCTACTGCAATTACGGAGGCTGATGTTATCGCAAATAACAGTGACCTCAAAAAAGCCTCTCATGGATTGAAAATTCGCTCCTCCATGATTGATGTGGCAACGGCACCTTATCTTCCAACCGTGGGTGCATTTGCCGAAGCATCCAGTGCAGACAATACATTTTTAGGAAAATTCAGCGACCATGCTGCCTACACGATCGGCGCACGTCTGAATTGGAACTTGTACAACGGCGGAATTGATGCACATACTCTGGAAAAAGCACGGATTGACCATCTTAAAACGTCAACCGAAGTGGAGCTCGCCAAAAAAGGGATTGCCCTCCAGTATGACAAAATCCAAACCGAAATCGAAAGCTTGGACTATCAAGTAGCAAGTTTGGAAAAAGAACTCAACCTCTCAACCCAAATCTATAAAAGTTATGAAGGACGCTATCGTGAAAATCTCGCATCGATGAGTGATCTTATCATCAAACAATCTCAGCAAATCGAAAAAATTATCAATCTTCAAATGGTTAAAAATCAACGAAATGAACGTATTTTTGCCCTTGAAAAACTAAGCTATGGAGCCAATCAATGAAAATCATCTTTTCTCTTCTCACCCTAGGTGCCGTTTTAAATGCAGCAGGACTCACCCTTTCCGGCGTCATTATCTCCGACAACCAAAAAATGATTACCAGTCGTAATATGGGATTTGTTACCTCGGTAAACGTCTCTGAGGGTTCACGTGTCCGTAAAGGTGATTTACTTTATACGATTGATTCACGTGAGATTGACTCCGCTAAGACCCAAGTAGAGATGGGTATTGCACAGGCCGAATTATCACAGCAAATGTACCAAAATCAGTATGAAAATCTCAAAGTGAATCTTGAACGTCACCGCCGTTTATACCAACAAGACATGGTAAGCCGTTATGAAATTGAAAACCTTGAACTTGCCGAAAAAAATCTTAGAAATACAATCAAGATTTCCGAGCGCCAAGTCTCTCAAGCGAAAGCTCGCCAAAAAGAAGTCACCAATCAATACCAATATTTACAAATCAAAGCTCCAAACAACGGTGTGGTAATCTCTAAAAATATCAAAGTAGGCGAAATGGCAATGCCGGGGATGCCTGCAATCGTATTGTCCGATTTATCGACTCTTAAAATCGAAGTAGAAGTGGCAGAGAGTGCTCTAAAAATGGCTCCTATCGGTAAAAGAGTAAAAGTCTCCATCCCCTCAACGGGATTTGTCGGAATCGGAACTATAAGCTCTGTTGTCCCAAGCTCTAATCCTATGACCCATACGTTTAAAATCAAAGTCTCCTTTAGCGCAAAACAAACCGTCTACCCTGGAATGTACGCTACTGTTGAATTAAATTAGGAGTCTTGATGTCTCATAGCACACCTTATCATCCCAAAGATTCTGCCGGAAAACTCGCTCTTGGTTTTTTACGCAATCCGCTTACCCCGATTTTGGGAATATTTCTCATCATTATCGGCTACATCGCCCTCATGCTCATGCCGCGTGAAGAAAACCCTCAAATGGTGGTCAGTGGATCAACCGTTATCATTGCCATGCCCGGTGCGACGGCAAATGAAATTGAAAACGTTATTGTCAAACCGTTAGAACGTAAACTCAAAGAAGTCAAAGGAATTGAAAGTATCCACGGAATGGCGATGGATAATGTTGCCGTCATCAATGCCGCTTTTTTTATAGGAGAGGCTAAAGAGGACTCCAATCTTAAAATTTATGACAAAATCATGCAAAACATGGGCATTCTCCCCAAAGGTGCAATGCAGCCAATCATTAAACCTCTCGACATTGACGTCGATATTCCTATCGTATCCGTCGCTTTTTACTCCAATAATCCGGCTATCGATCCAACAATCCTTTACGATCGTGTCAAATTCATACAGCACCATATCAACGGTCTTCCTAACGTCGCTGTTACCGATATCAAGGGGGCAAAAAAACACCAATTTAATGTCCAAGTTGATATCAATCGCCTCTCTGGCTACAATCTCTCACTGGGTCAGATCGTCCAATCCGTGCAAGCTCTCTCGTACAATGTTCCTGAAATAAAAGGAAAAACAGAGGCAAATGAGATTGTGATGATCGGAGTCAAAAATGCAATTGAAAGTGTTGACGATGTCGGAAACATTATCGTTGCACAATACGGCGGTTCTGCCATCTATTTGCGTGATGTTGCCACCGTTACTTCAGGGCAAGACATACAAAACTTCAAATCCGCACTTGTGAGTGTCAAAGGGAGTGACGGCAAATTTTCTCCTCTCAAAGATCAAGTGACCCTAACCGTTTCAAAACTGCAAGGGACAAATTCCGTCATCATAGCCGATGCCGTTAAATCAGAACTGACCAAATACAAACCGCTCATGGAAGCCCAAGGGATTCACTACGTTATTACTCGTAATGATGGTGAACGTGCGAATGAAGCGGTTAATGAGCTGGTTTTTCACCTCTTGCTCTCCATCGTGATCATCGCCATTTTACTTGCTTTTGTTTTGGGATGGAGAGAATCACTTATCGTGACCTTTACGGTTCCTGCTATT
>JAGXHZ010000143.1 GCA_024635855.1 Sulfuricurvum sp. | reverse complement strand
GTTTGCATTCATAGCTTTTAGCTATGACAATACCGTGAATTCTCCCCTGCCCGTCTATAAAATCCTTCTTCCATTGATTAGGGTTATAGGGGCTCCATTGCTTTTCATGCTGAAACAATGAGTTAAATCCCCCAACGCTGCGTGTCATAACACATGTACTATCTTCTTTGGAAAATATTGCCCTGTCACTGCTCTTTACCACAACGACAGGTTTACCTTTTAGATAGGGACTTCTGACTCGTTCAGCAGAGACAAAATAGCAATCCAAGTCTAAATGAATAATCATTGTATGCCCTCCCCTGATTTATAGTAAAAGCAGTGTAGTGGGATTTTGGTGTGCTACACAAATAGATGTCAAAATGACATATTATTTCAACTCCTTCAAAATGTTACAAACAAAATGCATCATAAAGAGTTAAAAGCCAAATGAACGTCAACATTGCCAATGAGAGAAACACAAAGGCAGCTCCGGCATCTTTTGCCCGTTTAGCAAGCTCATGATGTTCAAGGGTTACTAAATCAACGGTGCGTTCAACCGCGCTATTAATGACTTCAGCAATCAGCGGAATAAAAAGAGCAACCGATAAAACCGCACTATGGATAAATGAAATTGGCAAAATCCATGCTATTGCCATACCTGAAACAAAGAGGAGAATTTGAAGACGAAACGATCTCTCGTTTTGAGTCACTTCAACAAGACCATTCAGTGCGAAACGGGTGTTTTTAAATAAAGTGTGTTTGGTTGGTTTATTTAGAGCCATAAGCTTCCTTTAGATTAGAAATAACATCATATACTGTTTTTGCGTCGCTGTCCATAGAGATGGGCGCTCCATAGATGATACAAATACGGCGACGAGACCACGTGCGTTGTTTGGATGTACGTGAAAAGAGACTCCCTTCCATGCCATGAATATAAAAAGGGATAATAACACCATCAATTCCCCGTGCTACGACTTCAAAACCGGAATAAAATTTCTCTATTTCACCCGTAGCACTAATCCCACCTTCAGGAAAAATACTAATAATTTCATTGTTTTGCAATCGTGCTTGAGCGGCTCTAAACGCGTCTTTGGAAGCACGAGCCGATACTGGAATCACACGACCCAGCTCCATAATAGGACGAATGAGAGGATTGTCATAAATAGAGCGTTCCATCATGTAGCCAATACGACGCGGGATACCAATTTGAACCACAATCCAATCAATCCAGCTGATATGATTTCCCAGTAATAAAACAGCCCCTTTGGAAGGGATATGATGTAAACCGATGGGGGTAATATCATAACGAAGGGACAAAAGTTTTTCAAAAAAGAGCCAAAGCAAATAATCGCCATGACGCTTTATCAGCCAAAGCGATAGGAGCAAAGAAACACCAAACATCATCCAAAATAGATAAAGACTGTTCATACCAGACATTGCAGCAAGTGTCGTGAGGACTAAAAAGCCTGTCATAAAAATATTTTGCATCCAATTGTTTCCCGCAAGGATATATCCCAATCGTGCAGGTAGAACACGAGACTGTATCAGGGCATTAAGAGAGACAATCATTGCAGCTCCTCCTATCCCAAAAAGAAAAAAGAGTCCGCCAATAACAGCGAGTGACGTAGCAAACGGTAATGCAAAGAGGGTAAATGTCAAGATAATCGATCCCATAGGAATAAGACCGTTATGAATATAGTAGCGGCTGACGCGTGAGGCGATAAACGAACCGGCAATAATCCCGAATGCTGCAAGTGCCATCAGACCTTGGACAACAATGGTATTGTCTTGGTGCAGCGCAGATTTTGCATACGCTCCAAACGACGCCAAAATAACTTGAGAGATTGCCCAGAAAAGGGATAAAACGATAATTGCTTCTAAAATAGTTTCATCACTGCGAATGGCAAGCCAATTTTTTCGAAAATAAAATCCGCGAATATAACGACGAAGATTCAAAGGAGCTTTAGAAACAGGCAATTTAACAGGCAATCGCAACGTTAGCAGATACTCCACAACAGACCCAACCACCAAAAGCCAGCCAAGCGGTGCAATTTGTTTTAAAATATCACTCTCGTTGGTGTAAGAGCCATGCAAAGAAGTTTCAAAAAACAAGGTATAAACCATTATTCCAGAGAGTATCGCTACGGTTGTAACCGATTGAACCAAGGCGTTCAGTCCGCTAAGTCGATTTTCTTTTACCAAATCCGTGATATACCCATATTTTGCCGGTGAATACAAGGCAGCTTGAGCCCCTAGAAGAAGCGTAAATCCAAAAGCACACCAAAACCATCCTTGATAATAGGCAAGAGTAATTCCTAATGTGATAAATATGGCAGAAAGTGCACCATAGCGCATGACATGAGAACGTGAAAAACGCTGTGACAAAAATCCTGCGGGGGTAAACAGCGCGATAAAAGGGAGGAGGATCAAGGCATTTAAAATCGCGGTGAGTATGATTTGCTCTTGATTGTCATAGATTTTAAAAACGGTATTTTGGATGAGTATTTTATGCCCTAAATCGGTAAAAGCATTTAGAAAAAGGGCTGCTAAATAAGGGAGAACCCCTTTCATCTTCCAAAGGGAGAGCTTCAAGAAAGCACCGTACTCCAGCCCTCATAATGACCATGTTCTTGTATCACCAATTCATAAAGCGTTGACGTCGTTTCATTGACTTGTTGGGGAGTTACAGACTCTATTTTTGTCAAAGTCACTCCATACACATAATCACTCTCATCATCATTAATATGCTCTTTTAGACTAAACCCATCTGAAATCATTGACGCTGCAAAACGCTGCAACGCGGTAGGCGTTTGAAAAAAGAAATAATGTTCCACCTCTCTAGAGACATTCAAATCATCCCCCTCTTCCAAAAGTGCTTCGAGAGTATGACGGCTTTGTATGCTGATTATGTCAAAAGGCTCCGGATACAGACGCTCTTGATACATCTCCCATTTTGTGTCTTTTGAAGAACCGCGCTCGTAGGCATATTTAGTGTGTCGAGCCATAACTTCCGAGGTAATGTTTTCAAACTTTTTAGACGTAGATGCGTAAAAATAAAGCTCACACCACCCATCTTTTACAATAGTACCGGCATACACTGCTTCTACTTGTGCATCAAGCGTCACGATGAGGTCATCTCTAAAACCGATAAACTCAGTATCTTCACTGTTAGCCACTTTGACAAAAAACCATAATAGCCAAGGTTTTTCAAGATCAGGAACCTCATCAACCAGAGATAAATCTACCTCTATTCGATAGTTTTGTCCCTCTTCATCGGCTTGTTCATAGTATTCAATCATCATTTATCCATATTTTATTATTTTACGAATAGCATTTTATCCAAATGTTCCTCATTCAGCATTGTAGCTTTGGTGAAGCTTCACTTTATGGGAAAGTTCCTGTACATCTTTGGGAGAAACAAAACGTTGAGTTTCCTCAAATTTTGCTATATTTTGGGTAAAGAGTTCCATTTGTACAATTGCATTGTTGGCAACGTTTTCTAAATGCTCACGAAGAGCGCGATGTTCATGCTTTTCATACGATTCGAGAGTAACGATAAGCTCAGACAAAGTACTTTTTGCCATCATAAACTCTTTAAACAACGACTCCGCCGATCCAAAAAGCGATCCAAGCGGTCGCAAAGACTCATTGAGTTCCTTGGTGTTGTGGTTCATTTCACGCATCTGATTGGAAGACAAAACCATTTGCTGCATTATCAGCTCGCTTTGATCACGAGAAGCTTTGAGTATGGTTTCATTTTCCAGCAGCGTCGTTACAATGCTCTCACTTTTTGAGCCAATGGTTTGAATATGACGTGCGAATTCAGCAATAATACGTGAGAACTCATGTTCCATAATTCCCATCGCTCCATCAATCGAATGAGATTTTTGAAGTTTTTCGAGAGCATGTTTCATTTGAATGAATTCATTATGAATTTCATCTTTCTCTTCACTGGAACTCTTGATGACACTTTTAAGCTGATTAAAATGATCCTGTTCTGCAATACGCAATAAATCGATATGACGATGAACCACATTGTCCAGACTCGGTAGCTCACTGAGGCTAAACTGTTCAAATTTTTCCTGAGCAAGATGCTGTTGCGCTAAAACAGACTCGACTTTTTGGATAAAAAACTTTTGATTATTCAAAATTGAACTCAGTGCTTCAATTTCCTCTTTAAAAATATTTTTGAGTTGTTCGTGTGTCGTACTCTCCATTTGAGTTACACGGGAAAGCGATGTGTTGATAGTGCTAAAAAGAGGTTTTAACTGCTCTACATCATCCACAATACTTTGAATACGAAGGTTACTAGTGTACTGATTTTGGGCATTTTGTGTTTGACTCATAACGCTCATAATCGTAGAGAGGACAATTCCAACCGTCAATGTCAGCATTGATTCACGCAAGACCAACAACCATCCTGTCCCATCACCCAGCATCACAAAATGAAGAAGCCCCCCGATAAAACCGATTGCCAACACCACAGGGGTATAGTTTATTTTATTGCGATCTTTATAGACGCTAATATGCCGTAAAAAAAGCAACGACATCATGACTATTGACACCAAAAGATCAACTTCAAACATAGTAAGCTCCTTATAAAATAATCGATCTGATTTCCGATGGCGCGAAGGCTATATAATCACCCTCACCCGTATCACTAAATCCCCATGCAGCAAATATTGTACCGACATTAGCACTCTTGGCAGCTTGCATATCTTTACTGTTATCACCGATCATCCATGCTTGGTCGTTGCACACATCATAACCATGATGATTTAAAATCAATTCAATCATTTGAGGATGCGGTTTTGGTTGATCCACATTATCCGCACCAATAATACAGCTAAAATACTCTGCAATACCCAAATGAGTCAACATCCGTTTAGCAAATACACTGGGGGCATTGGTCGCGACGCTCATGAGACATCCACTGGATTGAAGATATTCAAGTGTCTCTTTGATTTGGGGATAAGGATGTACATTTTGTATGCACTGATCGTAGTAGTGGGATTCAAAAAGTTCTTTGGCTTTTCTTTCATACTCTTGGGTTTCATAGAAAAGAGAGGTTAAGTTACGATCATGTGCATTAATAGCATCAACCACAAATTGTTCCGTTAAAGGGTCAAGAGAGTAACACACTAAACGTACATAATTGATGGAGAGCGTAATATCCAAACTGGAATTTATCAGTGTACCGTCCATATCAAAAATGACAATTTTAGACATCTATAGTTTCATCTCATTTTCTCATAAAGCTCTTTTAAAACATTAACAAATACAGGATGATCGTTAGGGCATTTGCAAACACGATAATCGCTATAGCCCAGTTCATGAGCAATTTCAGCGTATTCCATTGAGAGTTCATAGTTGGTTTCAGAATTATCAATCGTAAAAGCGATAGGGACGATAATCACCTTTTTCGTATTCAAACTCTTCAGCATCGATTCAAGAGAGGGCTCTAACCATTTCATTGGACCTACTTTGGATTGATACGCCAAATGAACCCCTCTAAAATAAATCCCTTCATTATGAAATTTATCTTTTAATAGCTCGACATGAGCACTTACATGCCGCTGATACGGGTCTCCGCTATCAACAATTTTTTGAGGCAAACCGTGAGCAGAAAAAATCAATTCAAAATCATTCGGATTATTGTCAGCAAGCGTTTCTTTAATAAGAGTCAGCAGAAGAGTATTATATTTATCATTAGTAAAAAAATGTTTTAACTCTACCATGATAGGATACCACTCATTTTTACGAGAAACGGCTTCAAAATCATCGAGTGAAGATGCTGTTGTAGTGGTGGAATATTGCGGAAACAAAGGGATAAGATATACTTTATCAACACCGCTTTTTTTCAGCTTTTTAATCACCTCATCCGCCATTGGAGGGGTATAACGCATGACAAAATCAACAATAACTTCTTCACCAACTGCGGCTTGAAGTTTAGTAACCAATGACGTTGTTAAATCCACTATGGGTGATTTTCCACCAATTTGTCGATAAATTTCTTGGGATTTTTCAGCACGCGAAAGAGTAATTATCCCAGCAATAAAACGACGTAATAACACACTTTTTGTACGAATAATCGCAGGATCATTAAACATATTGGTTAAAAACATCTCAACTTCACGCAGATTATTAGGACCACCCATATTGAGAAGTACGATTGCTTCTTTCACTAAATTCATGCCTCATTTACTGTTTGTTTTTAATGGTAGTGTACCATAACGCCATGACAAGAATATTAAATTATAATAAAAACTAAAGTTTTTTAGATTTATAATGGTTGAGGTTCGAAATAAACTACATTGTGACGAATACAGGAGGTTGGATGATTAGCAGGTATCTAATTATTACATTTATCTTTTTTTCCACCCATCTTTTCGCTGATTCTCCAAAACGTGAAACCTCATTATTTTTAGAATACGAACGGGAAGTATCACGATTTGCTGATAACTCTCAAGATGAGCCAAGTCCTTTCAAAAAAATCATACATAATCTTACCCCGACAAAACCTCAAACCCCCTATATCATTACACCGCCAACCATAGCAGCTACTCCGGTATTTACTAAAAAACCTTCTATCGGCAATAATGACTTACCCTATTTAGTCATTAATAAACCCTCATCACCCAAAGTTGAAATACTAAACAGCTGTCCCGATCCGATACTGCTGACGAATACTGCAAAAACAGAAGAAAAACCAAAAAAATCACTTTTTGCAAATTTAAGTTCCATAAAAGGGCGTGTTTTGGCGAAAGCCAAAGAGTTTTTAGGAACCCCCTATGGCTTTGGAAATAAGGATGGGGATCGTACCGACTGTTCCGGTTTTACCCAGCAAGTCTATCGTCAGTTTGGGGTTACACTTCCACACAGCGCAGCTGAACAAGCACAACTCGGTGAAGATGTCAATTACAAAGATTTAGAAGTGGGTGATTTATTATTTTACCGTACTTACAAATCCGATCCTTCACATGTGGCAATATATGCGGGTGAGGGAAAAATTATTCACGCATCCTTTACCGGACAAAAAGTACAATACGACTCAATCGACAAGGGATACTACAAACAACGTTTCATGTATGCCAAGCGCATAGCGCTTAATGATCAAGATTCTAAAAATGAGTGATTATTAATGTCAGCACTCTATTCACTGCTGGATAAACATTGGCTCTGGCGAGAAATCAATACCAAGTTACAACTTAGTTCGCCGGCTTATACGTACTGGAATGAAAGTCGCCATATCAAGCTTAATCGTTACGTTTTTATCGAAAAACAGACTTTGCCTGAAAGATATTCGCATATCGAAACCTCTCTTACCGATCTCTCCGGATACCTGCCTACCAACTATGCCGCATCCACTCTCAATATGGATTCCCACATCTTTGCGTACAAAAAAATGCGTCTCTATAATCAGTTTGAATACAAATACGTTAATGACATCAAATTCGTCAATCTCAAACGCTTTTTTACCGAAAATGGAATTGCATTAAATAAAAAAAGCTATGTGCATTTAGGACGTTTAGGTGATTTAAGTATCACCAGTGATTCGCGCTTTTATCGTATTGATGATAATTATGGAGTAGTTGTTTACGACTGACGTTTTGCCCATCGCGGGAAAAAGCGTGATGGTGAGAGTCTCTCATCAAGAAGCTTTCCCTCCAGCAAATACTCTTTAAGTCTTTTTGCCAAATACGGTGCTAAAACAAATCCATATCCTCCTGAACCGTTTATCATCGTAATATTATGGTAATAGACGTACTCGCTCGAAGAAACCGCTTTGCCGTGACGTAGATGAGGATGGAGAGCCAATGTAGCTGTCGCATCTACCAAAGAGCCAAGCATCGGGAGATAGTCATTCGACCCTGAACGCAATCCCGTATAATCGCGGAGGATTTTAATACACTCTAATTTTAATGTTTTTGAGGCTTTTTCAAGTAATTCAGCCCTTCCCTTTTCTACCTCATATATGGACGAGCCAAAGGGAGAAAAATGTACATCGTGCGTTGCTCCAATCGCCATAATACCCTCTTTCGAGGTTGGTGAAATAGAGACAAAATGGTGAAGGATACTCGGCAGCTTGGTAGTCGTTTCAATATCAATACGATGCCCCCAAATACCACGAAGGGTGAGATAGGGTATCGGGATGATTTTCGGATACGCTCCGATAGAAAGAACAATGTGTGCGCCCCTCAAATCACCAACACTCCAACCGTTTTCTTCTTGTTTTAACGATTCTACTTTTCTTTCATAAAAATCAACTCCTTGCGCAAGTGCCTTACATACCCCTTGCGCATCCACGATAGCTCCGTTATCAAAATAAATCGATTCAGAGTTTGTGGCTTCTTCGCTTAACAATGAGAGAGTATCTTGGTCAGGAGCACCTGCACAAAGTAGTGTCTCTTGTTTGAAAAGCTTTATGGTTTGACCATCTTCGTCATTTTTGGCAATATGAAGAAGTGGTTTTTGGAGAGTATGCTGTGGAAAAAAAGTGGTATAAAATTCAAGCGCTTCGAGATGAGCTTCACCCATAATCTCTTTTAAAACACCCTCTTTGGAGATTTTAGGGGAGATGAACGCTCCCGCAGCACCGCTTCCACCGCTTGCTATCCCTGATTGATCGATCAGCGCGACACTCAATCCTGCTTGGTGGAGAAAATAGGCGCAAGCACAGCCATTAATCCCTGCACCAACGATGATTACATCATACAAAGCTTTACGCACCGATCAGTGAT
>JAGXHZ010000142.1 GCA_024635855.1 Sulfuricurvum sp. | reverse complement strand
CGTCAAAACAGCTCTTGGAATGAGAATTCGTGAAGCATTCGTCGCGCCTGAGGGGAAAAAACTGATCGGAATTGACTATTCGCAGATGGAATTAAGACTATTGGCTCATTTTACCGAAGATAAAGTCTTAGTCGATGCGTTCAATAATAATCTCGATATTCATACGCAAACTGCTATTTCTCTTTTTGGGGAAGTTGATGCTGCATCCAAACGCAATATTGCCAAGACAGTCAATTTCGGATTACTCTACGGGATGGGGGCGAAAAAACTTTCGGATACGTTAGGAATCAGCAGTAAAGAAGCTAAAGAAATTATTGAGAAATATTTTGAAACCTTCCCCAGTGTCAAAGGATATTTTTCCGCTATTGTAGAACAGGCGAAAGAGATGGGATACGTTGAAACACTCCTTGGGCGTCGTCGTTATTTTGATTTTGCTACCGCTACACCGATGCTAAAAGCCGCTTACGAGAGAGAAGCCGTCAATGCAGTGTTCCAAGGCTCTGCCAGTGATCTTATCAAGCTTTCCATGAATGCAATTGATAAACGTATTCGAGAAGAGGGGCTTCGCGCCCGAATGCTCTTACAAATTCACGATGAATTGATTTTTGAAGCCGATGAGGATATTGCAGAAGTATTGGCAGCAGAATTTGTGGAAATGATGGAGGAGATTATGCAGTTGAAAATTCCGTTAAAAACTTCGATGCACGTTGGAAATCACTGGGGTGAGTTGAAATAGTCTCTCGTCATTCCCGACTTGATCGGGAATCCAACTAAAAAAGGGGAAATATGCCACTTTGGATCATGCCAGTATATGTTGTATCTGGGATTGCTTTACTGGTGAGTGGATATTTATCGTATACAAATAAGCCTTTTTGTTTTCAAAATCAAGCTATACGCAATGAATCTATTCGACTTCATCGACTCAAATTGCGCCAATTTGATCTTGGAGCCAAAGAACAGTTAACACCACAAGAAGAAGTTGAATATGCGATTTATAAACGTGCTGATAAAAAGGCTCTCTTCATTGACCAAATTTTAAGTATTTCAGTTCCTTTTCACCTTATTACTCTTGCGATTTTCATAATATATTCAAACTGGGCACTACTAATACCTCTATATTTTGTTAGTGCATTTTTAATTTTGATCGGGAAAAATGATGCTGTCACAAATGCCAGCGGGTTTAAAAAACCTTTATGTGTTACCAATCAAAGCTTTCAAGAACTGGATATAATCGAATCATTTTATAAACGAATCAACGGTTTGCCACTCAATGAAGAAGAAAAAAAATACATTAAAAACTATGAAACTGAAATCCGATGGTATGGATGGCAGATGAATGTACTTTATTTAGGGATTGCTTTGCATCTTATAGCGACGTTATTTCATGGTATACTTAATATTTTTACATCTTAGCTGGATTCCCGATCAAGTCGGGAATGACGAATTAAATTTAAAGGAAAAACGATGAAAGAAATCCGACCATCCACTCATCCGGGTATCATCCTCAAACTCGAATTTGCTGAACCGCTTGGGCTTACGCAAGCACGTATGGCGGAAGATCTCGGCGTAGGGATCAAGACTCTAAGCGAACTTTACAACCAAAAATGGGGTATTAGTGCGGTAATGGCACGTAAACTCTCCGAATATTTCGGTACAACACCACAATTTTGGATGACACTACAGGATAATTTTGATTTGTATCAAGCCTATATGCAAGAATATGAATCAATTCAAAAGATTAAAAAACTGCAAGTTGCGTAAAAAAAAGAATTGGCAATCACTGAGGTGAGTTGAAATAATTTTGTAGTATAATGTATCTACAAAACTCTACAGGAGTAGACAATGAAAAAAGCGATTAATATTCGTATTGATGAAACACTTCTGGCTGATTTGGATCAGTATGCTCAAGAGTTGGATCGGTCACGTACTTATTTGATTGAAAAAGCGGTGAGTGCTTACTTTGATACTCTCGATGAGATAATTAGTGATAAGCGCATCGATGACATTAAAAGTGGAAAAAGCGAAGTGTATACTCTCGAAGAAGTTGCTCTCAAGCTGGGATTGAATGTATAAAGTTATCATTCCAAAGACTGTTTTTAAAGAACTCGAAGCAATCGGCTCTGAAGATCAAAAACTTGTTTGGATGAAGATTAAAGATCTAGAAAGTGGAGTTTTTACAAATGATAAGTCATTAAAAGGCAATCATAAAGGGAAATTTCGTAAACGAGCAGGAGATTATCGGATTGTCTATTTAAAGGAAAATAATATTTTGGTTATTACCTTGATTCGTATCGCTCACCGAAAAGAAGTTTACTAAAAAGAAGTAATTATGCGCAAATTTAACGAAGAACTAATCCAATTTATCGATGCATCGGTGACGCCTTTTCATGCCGTTGCTCAGATGGCGAACGTTTTGGAGATGAAAGGTTTTCAAAAGCTCGATGAGTGTGAGCATTGGAATTTGGAAGAAGAAAAAGGCTATTACGTTACCCGTAATGATTCTTCTATCATCGCCTTTACCTATCCTCCTTCGGTTGAAAAAGGATACACTATCGTGGGAGCGCATACCGATTCTCCGAATTTGCGTCTTAAACCCAACCCTGTCACGAAAAGTGCCGGAACCGTGAGGCTTGGTGTTGAACCGTATGGCGGAGTGTTGCTGAACCCCTGGTTTGATCGTGATCTCAGTCTTGCTGGGCGGATTGTTTATTTGGATGAGACTAAAAAGCGTTGCGAAAAATTAATTGACTTCAAACGCCCGATAGGGATTATTTCATCGCTTGCGATCCATCTTGACCGCGATGTAAATTCATCGCATTCGATTAATGCCCAAACCGATATCGTTCCGATGATTTCCTGCGAAGAAAATTTTGATTTTTCATCATGGATTATGGAGGAAGCGGGTGTGAGTGACGGAAAACTGCTCGCTCATGAGCTTAGTTTTTATGACGTTCAAAAAGGGTCATTACTCGGGATTAGAGAAGAGTTTATCTCCTCGGCGCGGTTGGATAATCTGTTAAGCTGCTATGTGGGATTAAGTGCATTGGTGGAGTGCAAAAATCCAATGATTTTGGCGTGTATGGATCATGAAGAGGTGGGAAGTGATTCGCATGTCGGGGCAGGGGGGACATTTTTGGAAGAGGTTTTACGCCGTATCGCAGGGGAGAATTTCTCTGTATTAATGCGTCAATCGCTCATGGTATCGTGTGACAATGCTCATGCTCAGCATCCAAATTTTCCCTCCAAACATGAGAGTGAGCATGCACCGCTTCTCAATCGAGGAGTGGCGATTAAAATCAACTCCAATCAGCGTTATGCAACCAGCTCTCGTACTCAAGGACGTTTTGTACAGTGTGCGCAGGCTATAGAAGTAGTAACACAGACATTTGTGACCCGCAGTGATATGGGATGCGGTTCAACCATTGGTCCCATTACGGCAACAAGGCTTGGCGTTGAGACGATTGATGTGGGTGTACCGACCCTTGCGATGCATTCGATTCGAGAGTTGGCGGGAGTTAGCGATGCATACGGTTTGAAGCAGATTCTTTTGAATATTGGTGAGTATTAATGGCTGAGATGGTTTCACCAGAAGAGCTCAAAGCCCTTATCGATCAGACGTATCGGGTTGAAGAGGAGTATGTGGCATTGCGTCACTCTTACAACCATCTTCAGCTAACCATAGAGCAGGTAATCGAATTTTTACCCAATGCGATTTGGATTGTGGAAGAAGACGGAAAGATTTTTTTACAAAATTCTCAAGCAAAAGTTCTTGAACAGCTGTTTGATATATTGAGATACGGTGAAGAAGACTATGAAGTGAATTTTGATGAGCGTTCCTATCTCATCAAATCAGCCCATCATAATGAGAAGCATCTCCTAAGCGCAACCGATATAACTGAGCAGAAGCGAAAAGAAAACCTCGCAACTATGGGACAGATGGCAGCGCATCTCTCTCATGAGATACGCAACCCTATCGGTGCTATTGCTTTGCTCACTTCGACGTTGATGAAAAGAGTTCAGGAAGAAAACAAGCCAATAGTCACTGAAATACAAAAATCACTCTATCGCATTGAGCGAATTATTAAAGCTACTCTCATGTTTTCTAAGGGGGTACAGGCGCAGAAAAGCGTTTTGTCATGGGAAAGTATTGCTCGTGAACTTCATCATGCTATTGGCTATTACAGTTACGCTAAAAAAATTGAATTTATATTTCCTGAAGAGAATTTTGAGCTTAGTGGAGATTTGGATCTTTTAGTGATGCTGTTTAGTAATTTTGTTTTTAATGCCATTGATGCCATTGAACTGGATGAGGAAGAAGAGGGTCAAGTTGTTATGACTTATTCGTATGCGCAGGAAAAACATCACTTTGTGATTACGGATTCAGGTATTCCCATAGAAAATGAAAAATGGCTTTTTGAGGCGTTTAAAAGTACCAAAGAGCGAGGTAATGGATTGGGATTGGTTCTATCAAAAGAGATTTCAAAAGCCCACGGAGGCAATATAGCTCTTTTTGAGGGAGAAGAAAAAGGATTCGTTATTACACTTGCTTAAAGGGGTTTTGGTTTACTTAAATGGTACCCTTGCACATAATCAATTCCTAAGTCTTGGCATTCATCATACACATCTTGTGAATGAACGAATTCCGCAACGGTTTTGATGTTAAGACGATGAGCGAATTCAACAATGGTACGAACAATATCCTGTGCGCTTAGATCCACATCAAGATTTTTAATGAGAGATGCATCAATTTTGATGAAGTCAACATTCAGTCGTAATATGTGAGCAAAGTTTGAGTATCCCGTTCCGAAATCATCGATGGCGATACGACATCCAAATGCTTTAACATGAGTGATAAAGTTCGTAACCTCAGTATGATTTTCAATACCTTCACTCTCTAAGATTTCAAAAATAAGCCGATTTCCGACATCGGATTCCCTTAAAAAAGAATAGAGCATCGTTTTCATTTCCGAATTTAAAATGTCAGCAATGGAGAGATTGATCGAATAACGATGCGGTGTCGTACGAAGCTGTTCGAAAATAGTGCGAATAACAAATTTGGTAATGTGGGGATAGAGGCGCGACTTTTTAGCAATCTCTAAAAAAGTATTCGGAGGGATGATCGAGCCATCGGTGTCGATAAGGCGTATGAGTGCTTCATATTCATAAATATCTTGCGTGGTTGTATCGTGAATACCTTGATAATAGAGAACAAAACGCTGATCATCTATGGCGTCTTTTAGTTTTTTACTCCATAAAATATTGTTGAGATACTCCTCTTTGATAAGGAGAGATTCATTGTATTTTAAGAACGACAAACTCTGTTTTTTGGCTGTTTTGAGTGCCATATCAGCCCTGCCAATCAAATCACATCGGGATTCGAGACAGAAGTCGGCTCCAATACTAACGGTTGCCAAAATAGTAATCCCGTCAATTTCATAATAGGTTTCGTTAAGAGAGTGAAGAATAGCGTGACACATTTGATCAAATGTTTTGGTATTTAGATTATCATTAAGTAACAGTGCGTATTCATCTGAGGGCATTTTATAAAGAAAAAGGGTATACGTTACCGCAATTTTTTGGATTGATTCTCCAACGGCTTGTAAAAGCTTGTCTCCTATTCCGTGACCGTATAAATCATTGATTTCTTTAAAATTATCAATATTGATGAGGAGAATACCGAGGTGTTTTTGGTCATGTATGTTTTCAATCAGGGCTTTTCGGTTTGGTAATTTCGTCAGTGAATCGGTATAGAGCTGTTGGCGCAGTTGTTCATTAAGTTTAGCTGATTTACGGTTTATTCGTCGTATGAGGGATTTAAACCCGATGTGTAAAATGAGACCAAGAAGAATAAGCATTGTAGCACTGGCAAGAAGTAAATTGCTTATTTCCTTCGTATAAGTTACTTCATCATATGTAATATCAAGGGCGCAGACTATCCGTGCAATAGATTTATTCGAATAAGTACGTAACTCTCGAGAGGCAATGATGTAGGTGGTTTCTCCTATCGTATGACGAATGGAATAATCAAACGCATACTTGCTCGGTAAATGTTCAAACAAAGGGTCATTGGAAGAGATAATTGAGTAGTTTTCATAATGTTTTAGTTTCGTTTGTGAGGGAAGGACATCGCTAAGAATTTTACTGTCAAAAGCCAAGGCTGATTTAATTCCAGAATGGGCGTTGAGACGATCTTGTATACGGTTGATATTGGCGGCTACTTGGAGTATCCCTAAAAATTTTCCCTCTTTAAAAATAGGTAAAATACTGATAATAGAGATATTGTAAATGGTTACATCCAGAGAGGTTATTGGACGGCGTGATTGGATTGCTTGTGCAATGATTGGTCGTTTTTTGGATATGTTATCCCCAAATTTTTTCGGATCTTGCAAGCGAAGAAAATGAACGCCATCCGCATGAATGAAACCGGTTAAATCTGCTTCACCACGTGTGTGTGCTTCGTTAAAATAGGGAAGGGAAAGGGCATAGAGTGCGTTACGATCACCCGCTTCAAACGCATCAACGATCCGATGATCGCTGAGCATTTTACAAGCATAGTGGTTGAGGCCTTTTTCGGTATCAAGCATGGAAAGTTCAAAAGCGTTTTTGAGAAGTTCACGGTGGGAATGAGTTTTTTCTTCTAAAACACGTTTTTTATCTTGGAGAATGGAGTAAACAAAATAGGCAATAAGGGCAATAACAATCCCCATTGCATATAGGGTTGCTCGTATTCGAATCTTATTCAAAACCTACTCCAACTTCAATATCTATATAAAAATTATTATATCATAAAACTATCACTTTTCATTATAATTATTCAAAATTATACCTATTTAAAAAGGAGTGAACCCAATCTGACAAGATTAGAGCCACACTCTATGGCAAGTTCAAAATCACCGCTCATCCCCATGGAACATACTGTCGCATTGGGAATTTTTTCAAACAACGAATGGGTGATTTCAAAGCTTTTTTGGATAATTTTTGTTTCATCGCTGTGCGCACCGATACTCATGATTCCCATGAGCTGAAGGTTTGGACATTCAGATGTTATTTGAGTGTACGTATCGATAAATTCATCCGGATTAAAACCAGATTTACTCTCTTCGTAGGCAGAATTAACTTGCACAAGAGCTCGGAGTATTTTCCCCTCACGCATCAGTCGCTCATTGAGTGCGTAAGCGAGATCAAGTGAATCGATAGAGTGAATCATGTAAGGATTAAGACTAATAAGCTGATTAATCTTATTTTTTTGCAATGTTCCGATGAAATGCCACTCAAGAGGCAGATCTTCGAGAAGATCAACTTTTATTTTCATATCTTGAACTTTATTTTCTCCAAATGCACGCTGACCAATATTGTAAAGTGAGCGTATTTCATCGCTTCCCACGTACTTACTAGCAGCAACGATTTTAACAATATGGTGATCACTGACACGTAATCGTGCTTTTTCGATTCGCTCAATTATTGCGTCAAAATGCAGTTTTTGTTCTAAAGTTGTCATTGCGTGAGCCTTGTAATATCATTATAAAGTCCTAAAGCCATAAGTCCCATCAACAAGACCCATCCGCCAATTGTGAGTTTTGTGATAACTTCTTCGCTGGGCGCTTTACGACGAATCATCTCATAAAGATTAAAGACGATATGACCTCCATCCAAAGCAGGTATTGGGAGAAGATTAAGAACCCCAAGATTGACTGAAATAAGAGCGGCAAAGAAAAAGAGGCTCATCCATCCATACGCGGTAGCATCTGCTGTGATTTGAACGATACTAACTACTCCGCCTACTTCTTTGGCTGGAACGACTCCCGTAAGGAGCTTTTGAACACTTTGAAAAATAAGAAAAGAGGTTTCGTAGGTTTGTGTTGAGGCATATTCTAGTGTCTCAATAAAACTAAGATGGAGGGTATGCGTTGCGCCAGAAGCACCTATTCCTACCATCCGTTGTTGAATTTTTTCTTTAAAAATATTAGTTGCTTCCGTGATGCGAGGGGTGAGAGGGATGAAAAGCTGTGTTTCATTGCGCTCAACGGCTAATGTCAGTGTTCCCGTAGAAGATTTTATAGCGTCGGAGATTTCATTCCACTGGGTGATGGCAGTGCCGTTGATTGAGAGAATTTTATCATTGCTTTGAAGTCCTGCATTTTGTGCGGGAGAATCTTTTAATACGGTTCCTATGACGGGAGAGAGTGCTTGTGGTCCGCCAAGGGCAATCGCGTAAAAAAGTATCCATGCAGTAAGGAAATTTGCCAGAGGGCCTGAGAGGAGAATGATGATTCGTTGCCACGGTTTTTTGGAATTATAGCTGTCGTTATCACTGCTAATAGCGGTTGGGTCAAGGTCGTCTTGCCCTTTCATTTTGACATAGCCGCCTAGAGGAATAGCGGATATTTGCCATTGTGTTCCAAACGCTTTAAATGAGGCAAGTTTTTTCCCAAATCCGATGCTGAATACTTCGACGTAGACACCAAAAAAACGTGCTGCGCTATAGTGCCCCAGTTCGTGGAGAAAAATAAGAAGGGATAAAACTAAGAGTGCAACCATCCAACTCATTTTTTCTCCTTATAAGCTTTTGAAAATCCTACCAAATATTCACCGCCTGAGTAAAGCGTAATTGCAACCGCTGCCCACAACATGTATGCACCACCTTGCCAATGCATCAATAAAAAGCCAATAGCAATCATTTGCATTACTGTTTTTATTTTACCCATAAGAGAGGCACTGACATCGATTCCGATGGAGATTGAGAGTGTTCGAAGACTTGTGATAAACAACTCACGTACAATAATGAGATAAATCGCCCAAGCAGATGCCTCACCGCTCATCATCAGTCCTAAAAAAGCAGCCAGTGTGAGCATCTTATCCGCAAGAGGATCGAGTATTTGCCCGACGATGGTAATTTGATCGAGTTCACGAGCAATATATCCATCAAAAAAATCAGTAACACTGGCAATGACAAAAAGCAATGCAGCAGTATAGTAACTCCAAGATATGTGGTAGCCCTGATCGGTAAACAGTTGTGGATTAAGAATAACCCAAAACATTATTGGAGCGATAAGGAAGCGCGAAAATGCGAGAAGATTGGGGATGTTGAACAAAAATTACCTTTTTTACTATAAATGGTTTTAGTTTCGTGATTATATCTAAAATGGATTATAGCTTAGGCATTTAGTAAGGTGGATTTATACTGCTTTCAAATGATGACTGCTTGCATAGACGTCCAATAAATTGCGTATCATTTTTTGATATTGTGTATGATGTTTTTCTGCTTCATTTTTAAAAAATTCGACACTCTCTTTTGTCAATGAAATCGTGATTTTTACCGTATCGTCCTTAAAAATCAAATCTTTCGGAGAAGGTAAAAAGTCGGTTACGATTTTTAAATCTCCGATTGGTTCATCTGTGTATTTAATGATTTTCTTCATAGGTCTTTTTTCCTTTTCTCCAATATCCTGCGCCAAAGATTCGAATCACATTATCTCTGTAGGTAAATCGGACAGTGAGTATTTCACCATCAACGTTGCCAAAACAAAAATATCTTTTTTCCTCTTGGCTATGTTCCAAATCCTCTGCAATTATTCTCAACTCATCAGCAAAAGCATATTGAGCTTGCTCAAATGAGACATTGTGCTTTTCTTGATTTTGAGTATTTTTGTTTTCATCCCAATCGAATTTGGTTTTTTTCATACTGTGAGTGTATCATTTATTTTATTAATTAGCAATACTTTTGTATGGAGTAAATTTGTAAAGAGGTATATAAGCGAGGATTCACTATGCATGATTAATCTACGTATGCACCATATACGATACTTGATATTGTATCTTTTTCAAAAAACAACTGCATATACTCCATATCACATCCTATTTCTATTGCATCTGCTGTATCACCATGAATTTCAAGTCTTGATGAAATAGTTTTTTTTAATATCTTTGGATAAGTGAAGCTATAATTCAAGCGAACTTCATAGATAATCGTCTTTTCATCGGTTCTGAGAAAATTGATTTGTATATTTTTTCCAGTGTATTGATAGATTTTTACTGGCTGATTCGTCGAAAGGTCTTTAACCGTATCAATATAAATTATGACTTGTTGCGGTGCATTTGATAGTTCTATTTCTGCCTTATTAGAAATTTCCGAGATAAAATCACAACCCGCCATATAGTTATATTCATTATTTTCTAGGATTTGAATTTTTTGTTGATTGTCTGCTGCAAAAACAATAGCTTGGAGCAATATCGTAATGATGAAGATACTTTTCATTCTACTCTGAAATTTCATATTATCATTTCCTTACTTTATTTAACACCCATGGCAATCTCTTGCATTTATTTTAATGATTTAATGCTAATATTTCTATAAATTAATATCATAAAATTGGAACACCATGCATAAAATACTTTTTGTCTTTTTAATGCTATTAACCTCTCTATGGAGTTCAGACGAACCTATTGAATGTCAACAAAACCAACAGCAAGAACTACTATCACGCTATGCAGGTCAATACATACTCAAAGATTTTTGGGATGATCTTGGAAAAAAACGAGATTGGTCAGCAGCCAAAACAAAAGAAGTTGATCGCATAGCTATAACCATTGATAAAAATGGCATCGTAGGGGTAGGCGAAAACTGGCATGAAGGTCAGCACTTTGAATGTGCTTTTGTCAAATACAATCAAATATGGCTTTATGATTATAGTGATAATTCGTATGCGCTTCTAAAAATTAAAAACAACCAATTATGGATCAGCAATCTTTCCAATGAACCAGAAGTATTATTTAAAAATATACCATTGATGGGTCCTTTGATTCGCATCGGTTCATCTGATACCGAAGAAAGTAGTATTTATTTTCAAAAAATATTTCAACATAAATGCTTTAAAGACGAGATAGGACAAAAATGGTGTTTCGGAGACAATCAGATAACTATCAATCAGAAAAAATTTAAAATGTATTTCCGTTTGGAGACAGTTGAACCTCCAAGCTATGGAACGGTATTGTCATTAAACGAATTCAGTGATAATTACTGGGTTTTTATACCCTATAAAAAAGGCTGGAAAGTATTTAAAGACACTTATATGTACAATGTAAATCACAAAGAAATCAATCCGCTTACCGATAAACCTTGGCATATTTTGCAATAGATATTAAGGGGATAGATTCCGTGTCGTAGCACGGAATGACGGAGAGAAGATTGGGAATTAACGGAATGTGGTGCCACCATCAACGACGATTGTTTGACCTGTAATCCAGCTTGCTTCTTCGGTACAGAGAAAATAAACGGCTCCTGCGATATCGTTAGGAGAGCCCATTCGGTTCATTGCAGAGCGTCGGATGGTTTCGGCTTTTACTTCTTCATAATTTGTAAATGCTTTGAGGGCATCGGTATCGATTGGACCGCCTGAAACGGCATTGACTCGAATATTCATTTCTCCAAGTTCGACAGCAGCATAACGGCTCATTGCTTCAACGGCTGCTTTGTTGGTTCCGTGACCGGCATAGTTTTCGATGTAGATGAGATTACCTGTGCTGGACATAGTGACGACTGCACCGCCGCCTACTTTTTCCATCCGTTTAGCCGCTTCTTGAGTACCTACGACAAAAGCGTTTACGGTTGCGGTGTAGATATTGTTTAGACCGCGTGGTTTGAGACGCATGAATTTACCGTATCCGCCGACAACCGGACGACCATAAATCATCGCATTGCTGACAAAAAAGTCTATACGATCGAAATCTGCATCGATGGCTTCGAAGAGAGGTTTAAACTCGTCTGTTTCCAAAATATTGAGAGGATAAGCACGTGCTTTGATCCCATATTTTGCTTCGAGCTCTTTTACTAAGACACCGGCTACTTCTGCATTGCTGTTATACGTAAATGCGATGTTAACACCATTTTGTGCAAATTTTTCAGCAATGGCTTGACCGATTCCTTTTGTGGCTCCGGTAATTACCAGTGTTTTGCCTTTCATATTTGTCATTTATGCTCCTTGAATGGTGTAATTTTTTAGTACGTTTTCTAATTTCTTCATATTCTCACTGCTTGGGTGGACCAGAGGAAGTCTGTATTCCAGTGTATCAATCAATCCAGCTATATATAATGCTGCTTTAATCATTACTGGATTTGATTCTAAAAAGAGCGCTTTGTTGATAGGGAAAAGGGTGTCATTAATTGCTTTTGAACCACTAAAATCACCTGTTAGTGCTTTGGCAACCAATTGGCTTTTCAAGTCAGGTAAAAGGTTTGAGGTAACCGAAGTAATCCCCGCTCCTCCACACGCTAAAATCGCATAGTCTATCGCATCATCACCGGAAAAGACTTTGAGATCAGGGCGGCGTGAAAGGAGTTCGATAGTGCGTTCGATACTTCCTGTTGCTTCTTTGATACCGTAAATATTTTTCACATCATCAAACAGTCGGATAACGGTATCGGCACTGATGTCAACAACGGTTCGCCCAGGAACGTTGTAGAGCATAAAAGGGAGTTGCGGAACAGATTCGGCAATGGCTTTGTAGTGTTGATAGAGACCCTCTTGAGAAGGTTTGTTGTAATACGGAGCAACGGAAAAAATGGCATCAACACCACATTTTTGTGCTGTTTTGGCTGCTTCTATCGCTTCTGCGGTGGAGTTGCTCCCTGCGCCTGCCAAGACTTTTGTCTTAGTGCCACGACACACTTCGACGGCAATTTCCATGCATCGTCTGTCTTCATCGTAGGTTAATGTTGCACTCTCTCCGGTTGTTCCGACGGGACAAACGGCATCAATACCATTATTGATTTGTCTTTTGATTAAGTCAGCATATTTTTGTTCGTCTAATTTTCCATTTTTAAATGGCGTTATAAGTGCGGTTGTTGAACCGGTTACGATGTTCATTTTTCACCTTTTCGTAAAATAATGGTTGTTGATGTCGTAGGATTAAAATAGCGTTTTGCCATCTCTTGAATATCTTTGGACGTGAGGGCTTTGATGGAATCTTCATACCGCTCTAATGGAGTAATATCTCCACGTGCTAAGTAGCCTCCGAAAAGTTCAGCTACAGACGTAGAGCTTTCGAGTGAATAGATAAAATCGGCTTTGGTGCTGATTTTGATTTTATCCAGCTCGCTTTGTTTTACCCCATTTTTTTGAAGTTTTACAATCTCTTTCCATATCTCTTTTTCGATTTTTTCAGCAGTCACCCCTTTGTTGGCAATGGCTAAGAATAAAAAGACACCCGGATCGATGGTTTCCATATTGTAGGCATGAATTTGGTTGACCAGACGTTTTTCATCCACGAGAGTACGGTACAATCGTGAGCTTTTGCCGGAACTGAGTAATTCGCTGATTGCGGAGAGTTTCGGTTGGTCTGCGTGCTGAAAATTTGGAATAGGGAATGAGATGGCAATCATCTCTACTTCGCTTTCTTTGTGCACTTCGACACGGCGGGCACCGTCTTGATCCGGTTCAATCGTCTTAACGCTTGGAATATCAACCGTATTGGCAATCGCACCGAATTGTTTTTGGGCTTCTTTAAAGACATTTGCTGCTTTAATATCCCCTGTTACGACGAGAATGGCATTTTTTGGCTGATAATAGGTCGCATGAAACTTTTGAATGTCTTCTAGTGTCCATGTCTGAATATCGTTCATAAATCCAATCGGTGTCCAGTGGTACGGGTGATAGACGTAGGCACTGTTAAAAAGGCGGAAATACAAATATCCCATCGGATTGTTATCGGTTCTCCATCGGCGCTCTTCGGCAACAACATTGCGCTCTGGCTGAAATTCTTCGTCTTTTAGGTTTAGATTTTGCATCAATTCTGCGAAAAGAGTCATGGATTTTTCCATGTTTTCACTGCTGGATTTGATGTAATAGTGAGTATGGTCAAATCCGGTGGAAGCATTGTTCATTCCGCCAATACTTTTGACCTCTTCGTCAAATTCGCCTGCTTTGAGGTTTTTGGTAGATTTGAAATTCATGTGCTCGAGCATGTGGGCTATCCCGCTTTTGCCCATTACTTCGTTTCGGCTTCCTACTTTGTAAAAAATATCAGTTGAAATAACATTGGAGTTGTTTTCCATAGGAATCGCGACGACTTGCAGTCCGTTTGTCAGTGTTTTCGTTTCATAGTGAGGCAATGATGAGGCCATAAGGGTTCCTAGTGTAAAAAATAGTACAGCGAGCGATTTCATGCTCGATCAGCACCTATAGCTTCTGAGATTGAAGTGTAGCCATCGTTCGCGATAAGGGCGATAAGACCGTTGTTGATCTCTTCGACTACTTCAGGTCCTTTGAAAATCAGGGAAGTATAAAGCTGAATCAATGAAGCCCCTGCACGGATTCGGCGATAGGCTTCTTCCGGTGTGCTGATACCGCCTACACTGATGAGGGTGGCTTTTCCAAAAAGTTCTCGCGCGATGGCGTCAAAAATATAAAAACTGCGTTCTCTCAAGACTTCTCCACTCAATCCCCCAATCTCTTCAGGATCACTTACGAGGGAGTAGTCAATGGTAGTATTGGTGGCAATAATCCCATCCGCACCACTTTCCACCGCATGAGCACATAAACTGACGGCTTGGTCTTCGGACATATCCGGAGCGATTTTGAGTAAAATCGGTTTGGACGTGATGGCTTTAGCTTCTGTAAAAAGTTGAGAAATAAAGGCTTCATTTTGCAAATCACGAAGTCCAGGAGTATTAGGTGAAGAGATATTAATCACCATATAGTCAGCGTACTCATGCAATGCTTTGATAAGCGTGGTGTAATCTTTTAGAGCATTTTCTTCGGACGTTGTTTTATTTTTGCCGATATTGACACCGATGGGGGCGCTGAATGGATACATATTTTTGAGGCGGTGGCTGATACGAAACAATCCATCATTGTTGAAACCCATGGCATTTTGGATTGACTCTTCTTCGATGTGTCTCCAAAGACGAGGACGAGGATTTCCCTCTTGAGGTTTAGGCGTAAGAGTTCCGATTTCACTGTATCCAAATCCAAGAGCAAGAGATGCCGGAATCATCGTCGCATTTTTATCAAATCCTGCCGCCAAACCAACGGGATTAAGAAATGTCCGTCCGAAAAGTTCTTGAGTCAAAGAAGGATGAGAAATAAAGTTTCTGGCAATCATAGGGTTAAAAAGAGGAGGACAATAGCTCGCTCCCCGTAATACAAGTTCCCCTAGTGTATGAGCCGTTTCGGGTTGAAATTTAAATAACCATGGTTTTAACGTTTCGTAATCGAACATTGTGCCCCTACCTAACAAAAGAGTAAATAATGGTGATTATACTCAAAAAAAGGTTAGACTTCATTTAGATTCTAGTGTTCTCTATGAGGAGGCTCCCATTTTTCCTGCGAGTCGGCGGTAATTTTCAGATGTTTCTAAAAGTTGCTGATGCGAGCCCCGTGCGATAATCTCTCCTGAATCAAAGTATAAAATTACATCGGCATGTTCAATCGTACTGAGTCTGTGGGCGATAATAATGGTGATTTTATCTTTGGCGTAACTCTCTAGGGCGCTTTGAATTCGTTTTTCACTTTCATTATCCAGTGCACTCGTGGCTTCATCCAAAATAAGCAAGGAAGCATGTTTGTAAACGGCACGGGCGATTGCGATGCGTTGACGCTGACCACCGGAGAGATTGACACCAAACTCTTGCATTACGGTATGGATTCCATCGGGAAGTTCATTGACAAAATCGAGGGCATCTGCAATTTTCAAAGCATAAAGTACTTGCTTTTCATCCACTTCGGCACCGTAGGCAACGTTGGCGGCTAATGTGTCTTGGAAGATATACACGCGTTGAGAAACGGCTGCTATTTGATGACGAAGAGAGTTTTGAGTGTAATTTTTAAGATCTTGGTTGTTAATACGTATATTTCCCTCATCAGGGTCATAAAAGCGTAAAAGAAGGTTGATAAGAGAGCTTTTGCCTCCACCGCTTTGACCGATGAGAGCAATGGTTTGTCCTTTTGCAATGGTTAAATTTAGATTGGACAAAGCGGTTTTTTCGCCAAAATTGAGGGTGACATTATCGAAATCTACCTGAGTGATGGGTTCGCTTAGTGAAACAGGACCGTCTTTGACGGAGTTATCCAAATCGAAAATGTGAAATACTCGTTCACTGGCAGCTTGGGCATCTTGGATTTTACTGTAGATAGCACTGACACGGCGAAGCGGTTGAAAGACCAAACCAATAGCCGTTAAAAAAGCGGTAAACTCTCCAACACTCATAGCACCCGAATAAACTTGTTGCCCACCGATAAAGATCACAGCGGCAAGACCTATGGAAGCTATCATCTCCATGATCGGCGATACCAGTTCACCGGTATAGGTTGCTTTCATGTTGAGTTTGAAAAAATGATCATTTTCATCTTTGAATCGTCTCATTTCGTAGTCTTCGGTTGCATTGGCTTTGATGATTTCACTGTTATTGAAAACTTCGGTGAGACGGGTCATAAGATCAGCATTTTTTTCTTGAGAACGGTGAGAGAGTTTTTTGAGCCGTCGAGTGATTTTAATGAGAGGAAATATGACAACAGGCATGACAAAGAGTGCCCAAAATGCCAACGTTGCATTGAGATAAATGACGTAACCGACCAAGGCGATAACTGTGAAACTTTCCTGCACCAATTCAGGGAGCATTTTGGAGACAAAGTACTGTACACGTGCGATGTCATTGGTAATGCGTGAGATGAGTTCACCGCTTCGGTTAATGTAGAGAAACTGCATGTCCATATAGACCATTTTAGAGAGCAAATCTTCACGAAGGCGGGAAACAATATGCATACCGATGTACGTGGTAAAAATAGACTGAATGTAACGTCCAATGGACTTTAACGTATAAATCCCTATTAACAAAGCCGGGATAATATAGAGCATTCCGGGTTCTTTCTTGATAAACATATTGTCCATAAGCGGTTGCATAATATGGTCTGTTCCGGCAGTTGCGGTAACGGTCAGCACTATCCCGATCAGAACCATAAAATATTGGAATTTGTAGCCTTTTATATAAGGCCAATATCGTTTATAGGTATCTTGAAATTTCAATTTCGACTCTCCCAAAATGTTCCCTGCGGTGTATCCATAATGGATATTCCTAATGCGGTAAGCTCATCACGAATCGCATCCGATGTTGCAAAATCTTTTTCTTTTTTGGCAATGTTACGTTGGGTAATAAGATTATTTATTTTTATTTTTACCGCTTGATCCAATCCGAATTGAAAATATTCAAAGGGGTTTTGCCCTCCAAATCCCAATACGGTTTCAATGAATGACAAGGATGAGAGGAGCGATTGACGATACACTTTGTCTTTAGGATTCGTATCAAGTGCATCGTTAGCGTACGCAATAAGTTCATCAATCAAAGCATAAGCTTTTGAAACATTCAAATCATCATTCAAAACTTCCAAAAGGGATACGTTGAAATCGGTTTTAATTTCAGGTGTATCCAGTCCAAAAAGTCTCTTTTTCAGACGATAAAGGCGATCGAGCCGTTTTTTGGAGGCAATAAGGTCTTCTTCATTGAAGTTAAAATCGCCTCGGTAATGGGTACTGGTGAGATAAAAACGGAGCACTTCACCATTGTAGACTTTTAGGGCATCTTTGAGGAAGAAGCTGTTTCCTAAACTTTTGGACATCTTTTCACCGTCAATGGTGACAAAACCGTTGTGCATCCAGTAGGCTGCGAGTTCATGGTTCGTAGCACAGCGTGTTTGGGCTGCTTCATTTTCGTGATGGGGAAAGAGCAAATCCGCACCGCCTCCATGAATGTCGATAGCGTATTTTCCTTCACCTTGACGCACATACCGCTCAATCATCGCCGAACACTCCAAATGCCATCCGGGGCGTCCGCGACCGAAGGAAGAGTCAAATGCGACACTGTCATCATGAACCGCTTTCCAAAGGGCAAAATCAGCTTCAGAGCGTTTTTCACTGACTTTTTCGACACGGCTGATCGTTTCATTGCTTTGGCGGTTGGAGAGAGTGAGGTAGTTTTTATCGCTTGCGGTATCAAAATAGATATCACCGTTGCTGATAGTATAGGCGTGTTTTTTATCAAGAAGTTTTTGAATCATCTCAGCCATTGCATCGATTGATTCGGTCGCTTTGGGCTCAAGCGTTGGAGGACGAATTCCTATGGCATTCATATCTTGATGGTAGGCGGCAGTATAGCGAGTGGCAATCTCGTTGGTAGTGACTCCCAATTCTCGTGCTTTGTTGATGATTTTATCGTCAATATCGGTAATGTTGCGTGCGTAGGTAACCTCATATCCATCTGCTTCCAATACCCGTCGTAAGAGATCAAATACCAGTGCACTTTTGGCGTGTCCTAAATGGGCATCATCGTATACAGTAGGACCACAGACATAAAGGGAGACTTTCCCTTCTATAAGTGATTTGAATTCTAGTTTGGTTTTTTTCACACTGTCATAAAGTAACATAGTCTCTCTTTTATCGTATTAAGTTCAGTAAAAAATGGTTTAGATTGTAAAATAATACCCCAAAAGTTCCCACTCCGAGGATAAAATAGAGACTGTATTTGGTTTTTAACAGATTAAATACGATTCCCCACCCTATCTCTCTAGCGGTAAGGATAAGCTGTACCGCTCCGCCGATACTCCCAGCCAAGGCTAATCCGGCTGCTCCCATAGGATGCATAAGCAAGAGAGAGAAAATAAGATTGATAATGAGCGATATTCCCGCTATTTTGGCGGCTTTGAGGTGTTTGTGCATAGCATAGAGATACAGAGAAAAAAGCTTTGCCAGTCCGAATGGAATCAGTCCGACCATATACATCACCAAAACATCTGCGGTATTATGAGTGTCTTGTATCGTGAAATTACCTCTCTCAAACAACAGCCAGATGATAGGTTCCGCTAAGAGCATTCCACCCAAAACGGAGAGCCCAAGTAACGCACTCAACAGCCAAAATGATTTGTGAAGGTTTTGATAGGCTAGGGTGTGATTTTCGTTTTTGATTGCTTTTGCGATGGTGGGAAATAATGCGGTAGTGATGGCCAGTGCGATGATGGCAAAGGGGAGTTGAAAAACACGGTTGGCATAAAAAAGATACGATACTGAACCAGCGGCTAAAAATGAAGCCAAACTTGTATCAATAAATGAGGCAATTTGTGCGGTGGAGTTACCCAAAAGCGAGGGGAAAAAGAGAGAGCCAAATTTGGACTCTTCAGCTTTTACATCTTTGGTTTTTCGATATTTCCATCCACCAATCAAAATTTTCATTAATCCTTGACGACGTATAGAATAGAGATGGGTGAGTACCTGAAATAATCCACCAATGAGAATCGAAAAGCTGAGGGCATAAACGATGGTTTTCGGATCGCTTTTGCTGAAAAGAATAAGCGCTGTAATCATCGCGATATTGAGCCAAACGGTTGAAAAAGCGGTCGTAAAAAAATGTTCTTTGTGTTGCAACAGTGTCCCTAAAAAGGTGACAATAAAGATGAGGTCCAAGTACCAAAAGTTAATGGTTGTAAGGGGGGCAGTTTTAGAGATTAAATCTGCATTCCAGTCCCACGCTAAAAGTTTTGTAAAAAATTCAGGAAAGAGGGTGACTAAAAAGGATAAAGCGACGATGAATGCCATAAAGCGGATGAAAATAGCTACCGCAAAGACACTTTTTTGTCCTGATGCTATGTAAGAAGGCATAAAGCTTTGGGTGAATGATCCTTCCGCAAAAATACGGCGAAAGAGGTTGGGGAATTTGAATGCCATTAAAAAAATGTCACTCCACATATTTGCACCCAAAACAGAGGTCATTAAAATATCTCTGCCCAAACCTGTGACACGTGAGATGAGAATACCAAAAGAGTTGGAAAATACGGATTTGAACATAGATTAGAAGACCGTTTTTTAAAATTTACGTAAGTTTAACCGATATGTGATTAAAATAGCTAATTATTTAAATGGGGGCTTTGATGGCATTGTTTGCAAAAAAAACCGAATTGTCCAATGTTTCATCTCAGATACCTTCCATTGTTGTTCGGACAAGTAATGTTGCCAAAGAGTTGATGAGTATCGCTGCGAACCATAAAGTATCCATTAAATCGCTTGATTTCAGACTTTTGGACACACAAACTTTTATTCGTCTTCTCACAGATGGTGACGATTGGATAGAAGTCGATGCTCAGGAGATTGAGGATATTAGCGAAGAGATGTACCTAAATCCGAAATTTGAACTCAAACAAATTTATGAAGTAGAAATTTTTAGTATAACACAAGCCGGTCCTTTGGATTCGTTGGATCTCTCTATTGCCGGAAATGGGACACTGTGTAAAATTTATTTGACGATCAAAGCGGGAAGTGCAGCGACTTACGATGAAACTTTTGAGAGTGCTTTTTTTGAACTCATCAAAAAGAAAAAGCTCAGAGCTAATTTATTTATCGGTATGTTTGATTCAATGATGCTTTCCAATTTGTTTGAGATTATTGCAAAAATAAGAATCAATGGAAGGTATAAATTTGAAACCCAAGAGCGTTATATTGTTGCGGAAGGCTTCGAACCTATTTTGACAATTGATGATAAGCTCATATTACATTATGATAAAAAACATCAAGATATGGATGAAGAGGGCAGGGTGAATTACGCTAAGCGCGGCTATATCGTAAGCGTAGTGAAAGATGATTTATTGATTGAATACATTAAACCGATTAAGGGAACAGTAGGTCGCAATGTTCGAGGTGAAGTCATTATTCCTAAAGAACCCGTTATTCGCAATGAGCCTACCTTTACCACTACTGAGAAAATCAGACGTGAAGAGAGCGAAAAAACAGTAGGGTTTTATGCGTGTGTTGGAGGATATGTGACATTCGAAGGCGGGATGTATGATATCAAGAGCGAAATGGATGTTAGTGAGATTAGTTTTCGTTCTACTGGATCTATTGATACCGAACTTGACGCGGATGTATCCATTAATGTCAAGGAAAAAGACTCCCTCAAAGATGCCATAGGCACCGGAATGGCGGTAACGGTAAATGTCATCAATATCGAAGGAAATGTAGGGGCAGAAGCCAAGATTACTGCAAATAAAGCAACCATCGAGGGACAAGTCCATAGTAGTGCTACCGTTATTGCGGATGAATTGTCGATTAATATTCACAAAGGCAAAGCGTACGGAAAAGAAATTCATATCACCCGACTTGAGCATGGTGAGGTTGAAGGGGATCGGGTTTTCATTACCCAAGCTGTTGGTGGAAAAGTACGTGCGAAAGAGATTTTTATTGAATTATTGGGATCACATACGAAATTGACTGCTTCTAAAACTATTGAAATTAAAAAGCTTCAGGGTGGGGAAAATGTTTTAACGATCGATCCTCTCTTGAATGAATCACGTGATTTTTTAGATGCGGAAAAAATAAAAATAAAAGAAGCCAAAAAAGTACTTGATAGCGTTGAAAAAGAGCTTTTAGAGTATGAACAGACGATGAAAGAGAACAAGAATGCATATGAAGATATTAAACAAAAATTACTTCACTACAAGCGAAATAATATTGTTCCCCCTTCCGTATATGCTCAAAAATATCAGCAGTTTTTGCAGTTTAGACGCAAGCTTGAAGCATTACATGATGAATTTGCTGAAAAAGAATCGTATCTTGCCCTCATTAGTAACCATTATAAATCATTGCAAAATGAAATTTTCGATGCACGTATTATTAACCATGATCGCTGGCGTAACTATAATGAAGTTGTTTTCAAACTGATTGAGCCGTGTATCGATGTAACGTATTTTCCATCGGATAACAGTGATGAAAATATTTTGGGATTGCACGAAGATAAAGATGGTGAATTTACTATTAAGGTCTTGAGTAAATGATAGTAGGACTAATCGGAAATATCGATCATAAAGAGCCAAGCAAACTTCATTTAGAGGTCAATGGGGTTATTTATGAAGTATTTATCAGTTTACATACCTTTTCAACGTTAAATAAAGAAAATGTAAAGTTGCACATCAGTCATATTATTCGTGAGGATGCGCAACAATTGTATGGATTTTCTCAAAAAAGTGAAAAAACGCTCTTTGAGGGAATGCTTAAAATCAACGGAATCGGTCCAAAAGCGGCTCTCGCTATTTGTTCCACCTTTACGCCGGAGCAGTTTGCGGGTATTATTTCATCTAAAGATGTGAATGCTTTGAAAAAAGTTCCGGGAATAGGACCTAAGAGTGCAGCACGGATTATGGTCGAGCTTGCAGGCTTTGATGCAATTTTACTTCAGGGGGAATCCTTTGTCAGCAGTGCTTCAAGTGAGGCGTTAATGGCGCTAGAGTCACTCGGATTTAAAAAAGAGCAGATAGTTACCGCTCTAAGCCGGTGCAGTGCGACTGATACCCCCACGCTTGTCAAAGAAGCGTTAAAACAACTACAAAAATTTTAATAAGGATTAGTAACAATGAAATTAGCCATTTTATTCGGAGGTGCCAGTTTTGAGCACGAAATTAGTATCGTTAGTGCCATTACCGTCAAAGGAAAGCTCAAAGGGTTTGATTTAAGTTTTATCTTTTGTGACCAAGATCACCGTTTTTATCTCGTGGAAGGCTCCAAGATGAAAGCGATTACTTTCTCTCGCGGAGAACATCTTAAAATGCCTCAAATCTCTCTCGTTAAAGGCGGATTTGAGCAGCGAGGAATGTTCGGTTCCAAAATGCATACCATGCCAATTTTGAATCTTATCCATGGCGGAGATGGTGAAGACGGCACTATCGCGGCATTGCTTGATTTTTATGGAATCTCATTTATCGGACCTCGTAAAGAGGCATCTATGCTTAGCTTTGACAAGCATTACACTAAATGGCTTGCACCTTCATTAGGGATTAAAACTCTCCCTTTTGCGGCTATCACACAAGATAAACGCAATGCGATTGTTACACCCTATCCGTTTATTGTGAAACCTTCCCGACTTGGAAGCTCTATTGGGGTCAGTATTGTTCGTGAGCAAAGTGAACTTGATTATGCTTTAGATGTTGGATTTGAATTTGATGAGGTAATGCTGATTGAACCGTTTATCAGCGGAGTAAAAGAATATAATCTAGCCGGTTTCAGTGCGCGTGGAGAGATTACCTACTCCATCGTGGAAGAACCTCAAAAAGCAGAGTTTTTGGATTTTGAAAAAAAATATCTTGATTTTTCTCGTTCCAGCACCGTAGCGGAGGCATCGATTCCTGAAGCTCTCGTACAACAGCTCCAAGCCGCGTTTAAAACGATTTATACTCCGTTATTTGAGGGTGCTTTGATTCGTTGTGATTTCTTTGAAATTGAGGGTGAAGTGTATCTCAATGAGGTCAATCCTATTCCGGGTTCGATGGCAAACTATCTTTTTGAAGATTTTAGCGCTTCCATCACAAAACTTTTAGCCTCTCTCCCTGCTAAAAAAGAGATTCGAGTACAGTACGATTACATTCACTCTATCTCACAAGCTAAGGGCAAATAAACGTGGCAGTAAAGTCGTTCCTCTATAAGGGCAATGGATTTGCCATTAGCTATGAAGTTCTCAATCCTTCAAAGAAGAGAGAGATTATTTTTTTACACGGATGGGGTTCATCGAAGGCGTTGATGAAGCAAGCTTTTGGACGCACTCTTTCCGATTTTCGTCACATTTACATCGATATGCCCGGATTTGGGTCGAGCAGTTGTGATGTTTCCCTCACGACACAAGATTACGCCGCTATTATGGAACTTCTTTTACGTGAAATCGGTGCACATAAACATATCGTTTTGGGGCATTCTTTCGGTGGAAAGGTAGCCACGCTTCTCAACCCTGATCTTTTGGTATTAGTCGCATCAGCAGGCATATTAGTCCCAAAAGCATTTAAAATACGAGCTAAAATTGCACTTTTTAAACTATTAAAATTGTCAGGATTGACGTCGTTACGTCGTTTTTTCGTTTCTCCCGATGCAGCAGGAATGTCCGAGTCGATGTATCAAACGTTCAAAAATGTTGTCAACGAAGATTTTAGTGAGCACTTTAAAGCATTTAAAAATAAGGCGCTACTGTGTTTTGGAACAACGGACACGGCAACGCCATTATGGACGGGTGAAGTGATATATACACTGATTGCAGATTCACGATTGGTGGCGTACGAGGGGGATCACTACTTTCTTTTTAAAGAGGGACAACGGATTGCAGATGAGATTGAGAAAAGTATAGGAGAAAATAAATAATGGATAATATGCAGTTAATTGCTTTTGTAAGCAACATCATTTTTGTCATGGCATTGGGGTGGTATTTGATTACCAATCTTCAATGGTACGATTATCGTATCGAGCGGGTGGTGCTTCGTCATCATAAATCGTGGTGGCATGCCATTTATTTTGTCATCCCTTTTATTCTTTATTACGTTTTAGGGACGTATGCGCCATTTGTTTTGGTGGTTTATCTTCCTTTGTTGGCTCTATGGCATATTAAACTCGATAAAAAACTGGTCTTGACGTGGCGGGTGAAGCGATTTTTAATCCTCCTTTTTTCACTCAGCTTTTTTTTAAATGTCATTTTTACCCTAACATGCTTAAGTGAAACCTATAGCGTTTTCGCTCCATTGGTATTGACGTATGCACTTTCGTGGGTAACCGAAAAGTTCTTATTTGAAACGTACAAACGAGAAGCGAAGAAAAAAATAGTTTCCATGCCGGAACTCACTATTATATGTGTAACGGGAAGCTATGGCAAAACGTCTATGAAAAACTTTATCGCGCAGATACTTGCATCAAAATTTAACGTCTACGCTACGCCGCGCAGTGTCAATACGCTTGGCGGTATTATCCGTGATGTCAATGAATCACTTCCCGCGAATACCCAAGTCTATATCTGTGAAGCAGGAGCACGTGAAATCGGTGATATTTATGCGATTACACAGCTCCTTAATCCTCAAATCGTGGTCATAGGAAAAGTAGGACCTCAGCATTTGGAATATTTTAAAACCTTAGAGCGTATCCAACAGACAAAACTCGAGATTATCCACTCTAACCGACTCAAACGAGCCTTTATTCATACGTCGGTAACAGACGTGCCACACGAAAAAGTAATCTTCTTTGGGGATGGAATTTTAAATCTTGATGCGACACTATCGGGAACGGATTTTGATTTGTTGCTGGGGAATCAGTCCCATCATTTTCATACTTCAGTGCTGGGTGGATTTCAAACGATGAATATCAATGCAGCACTGTTAATCGCCGATGAATTGGGAATGAGCAGCGATGAAATGATCGAAGCGGTTAAAAATCTCAAAAGTGTTGAACATCGGTTAGAGCGTATTGATGCAGGGGGGAAGATTATTCTCGATGATGGATATAATGGTAATATTGACGGGATGCTTGAGGGAGTGCGCTTGTGCTCTTTGCACACTGGACGCAAAGTGATTGTCACTCCGGGACTGGTAGAGAGTACAGATGAACTTAACTCCGAGCTTATTGAGGCTATCAATCATGTGTTTGATATTGCCATTATTACGGGCGCTCTTAATGCGGTGCAGTTTGAAAAAGAGTTGAAAGTCTCTGAAGTGATAATGCTAAGTGACAAAACTCAAATGGTTAAGACTCTAGGTGAAGTGACAAGGTCGGGGGATATTATTCTCTTTGCCAACGATGCACCGAACTTCATTTGATTTGAACGTCAATCGGAGCAAAAGCCCCGCTTGACTACGCTTGCCGCTAAGGCACTAAAGCTTGCCTCTTTAGAGGCAGATGGGAGAGGTTTTGATGGAAAATACTTTATATGCGCCATGGCGTAATGAGTACATAGCGGGAGCAAAAACACAGGGGTGTGTTTTTTGTCATATCAGTGAAAATTCTGAGCTAGATGAAGAACATCACGTGCTTTACCGTGATGAACATTGTTTTATCGTCATGAACCGTTATCCGTATACTCCGGGTCATTTTATGATTATCCCACATCATCACACGGATGCCCTTGAATCTCTTGATCCAGACACATGGCTGCACATTACTGCATTGGCGCAACGGGGCGTTAGAATGCTTAAAGAGTCTTTGGGAGCACATGGGGTAAATATCGGCATGAATTTGGGAAAAGCAGGGGGCGCTGGAATAGCAGAGCACATTCATCTTCACCTCGTCCCGCGATGGGAACGAGACACGAACTTTATCACTTCGATCGCTCAAACGAGAGTTTATTCTACTGATTTTGAGCGGATTTATCAGAAATTGAAAGAGGCGTTTCCCTCTTATTTAATTTGAATTTCAATGCGGCGATTTTGAGCACGTCCGCTATCCGTTATATTAGAGGCAATTGGTTTTTTTGACCCTTCTCCTGATGTTATAATACGGTTTGCATCGATTCCATTTGAAATTAATTTATCACTTAAAGCTTTTGCTCTAGCTTCTGAACGTGGTTGATTACGTTCATCAATTCCAATGACATCCGTATGTCCAATAATAGTAATAGCAGAAGCTGGATTTTCTTGTAAGAATGTTGTTAATGTTTCTACATCTTTTGCAGAAGAGACGGGGAGGACATTGGAGGCAAAAGGGAAATTTATATTCAATGTAACATTTTTTGGACATCCGTTTGAATCAACTTTGTATCCTTTTGGTGTTTGCGGACATTGATCTAAGGTATTTTTTATTCCATCTTGGTCATCATCATCAGATACAATAACTGGAGAAACTATTGGAGCAACGTCAATGACAGGTTTATCTTTGATTGTCTTTTGGTAGCTTGTTGAAAAGGTCGTTTTTTTAAAATGCTCCAGACACGTTTCGTGACGTGTTATGCATTGCTGGTCTATAGCATAGCCTGAGAAGGATAGACCAACAGTAATAAGATATGCGAGTGCAGGAATCTTAGAAGCAGCGAGATTAGACATAAATGTTCCTATATATTTGGTTATGAAAACAGTATTATGACGAGTCTAACATAAAATAATCTATAATGAAATTTTTATGCTAAACTTAAACAGAATTAAAATTATAGTGATAAATTGTTGTTCAATTGTCACATTTCAAGTACTATTTTTATGTATAATGTCATTCAATAAATAACATTAAAATATGATTTACCAATAATCGGCACGTGGTTTTACGATTTGTAAATCTTTTGAATAAAAAGGCTATACGGATGAAAAACAGATGGGTACTTGCCGCGACCTTTTCCATGTGTGCAATCTCTGCACTAAATGCAATTTCCCTAGAAGAGGGGCTGGATGAAGTTCTTAGCAGCAATCCAATTATACAAGAGCGTCTTCACAACTATCGTGCTACATTAGAGGATCTTCGGACGGCTGAGGCGCAATATCTTCCAACGCTTGATTATACAGGGACAATTGGGCGTGAAAAAACAAATTCACCGAGTACAAGCTTTAATAGTATTTCATTAAATGGATATGAACATTCATTACAGCTGACACAAAATCTTTTTAATGGTTTCGGAACAACGTATGAATCAGATTATAATAAAGCCCGTATTTTAGCTGCAGCATACAATTATGTTGAAAACGCTAATGACGTTGCTTTTAACTTTACGACAGCGTATATTAACGCTCTTAAAACACGTGATATTATGTTTGTAGCGCAGTCCAATGTGAAATACAATGATGACATTACGATTAAAGTAGAAAAACTTTTTAATGCGGGTCTAACAACGCGTTCAGAGGTTGAAAAAGCTGATACCTCTCTTTCTCTAGCTAAATCAAATTTTGTCGTCGCTCAGAATAATCTCGATGATGCACTTTTTAATTTAGAACGCATTTATGGAAAACATATTGCTGCTTCAGAGCTAGAAGAGCTCTATTTTTCAGGAGAATTACCAGACTCACTCGAAGAGATGAGAGAATATGCACAGCTTCATAATCCTTCTATTTTAGTGAATGATTATAATATTAAAGCAGCTCAAGCTCAAAAACAGGTTGCACAAAAAGGATATTATCCTACTATTGATGTTTTTGCGCGACAGAGCTGGGCAAATAATATTGGTGGAATAGCTGGTAACGATGATCGTTTTAAGGCTGGATTAACTCTTAATTATAATTTGTACCGTGGCGGAGCTGATGAGTCTCAAATCCATAAAAGTTTGAGTAAAATTAATCAAGAATCTGAAATTAGAAGAGATAATTTCCGCAAGTTAGACGAGCAAGGATCACTTTCATGGTCTGCTAAGAAAAATTTAGCGGATCAAATAGTTCATCTTAAGCGCTATGAGATTTCAAGTAAAAGAACATTAGAACTGTATCAAAAAGAGTATGATTTAGGTCGACGTACATTGCTTGACCTGCTTACAGCTCAAAGTGATCACGTCTCTGCACAAACACAAATAATTCGTGCTGAAAATGATTTGATGCTTGCCCATTATCGAATTTTGGATGCTATGGGATCAATGGTACAAAATGTATTGGGTTCAAAAGCAGATATAGCTATGCAGCGTGTAGGTGTGAATGCCTTAGACAATCGCCTTGATAATAATGATCGCATCAAAAACCTTATTTTCGCAGATAGAAAAATAGATAAATACAAAAGAGAATTTGAAAAGTAAAATTTAGATACTATAAGGTAAATAATTTTGTTGATTAGGGTAATAATAAATGAATAATAATGAGCAGACTAGAATCAGCGATCCAGAAGGAGCGGCATTTGGTGTTGATCCTTTATTGCAATGTTTGGTTCTATTTACTCATATCTACCATAAACCTTACAGTGCAGAAGTCCTTATGGCTGGTCTTCCTGTGTCTCCGTTTGGAGGAGCCCTTCATCTTTTTAATTTAAAGTCATCCAAAGGTCTTTTTGCTCGTGCAGCAAGTCGTGCTGGATTGAAAAGTACTTTACTTCATCGCAGTTTGCATGAAATTTCTCCCTTGCAATTACCAATGATACTGCTTTTGGAAAATAACAGTGCTTGTATTTTGGATTCATTTTCTCCAGACTTAAAAACATGTAAGATAATATTGCCTGCTGAGGAAGCTATAGAAGAGAATGTGCCTATTGAAGTTTTGGAAAAAGAATATACAGGGTATGGATTTTTGATCAAACGACCGTTTGTGTATGATGAAAATGACTCTTTGACCCTCAATGTTAAACATAAACATTGGTTTTGGGACACATTAAAGCTTTCTAAAAATATTTATCGTGATGTTATTTATGCTACGGTACTTGTAAATTTATTTGTCTTGGCAACTCCATTATTTACAATGAGTGTTTATGATCGTGTTATTCCTAATAATGCTACTGAAACGTTGTGGGTATTTGCTGCAGGAGTATTGATTATTTATTTACTTGATACGTTTTTAAAATTTACTCGAGCGATGTTGCTAGAGAGTGCGGGTAAAAAGAGCGATGTTATTATGTCTTCTATTATTTTTGAAAAAGTCTTGGATCTCAAGATGTCATCGCATCCAAAATCGGTTGGGTCGTTTGCCAGTAATTTGAAAGACTTTGATTCGATACGTTCGTTTTTAACCAATGCAACACTCACGGCATTAGTAGATTTTCCTTTTGCCATTTTATTTTTGGTGGTCATAGGGTATATCGGTGGTTGGCTTGTTATTGTCCCGATTACGATTATGGTACTTATCGCCGCATACGCGCTATTTATGCGTAATCCTTTAAGAGAAAGCATTGAGCAAAGTCATAAAGCATCTGCTGCCAAAAGTTCTATTCTGATTGAAGCATTACAAAATATCGAAACATTGAAAACCTTAGGAACAATGGGACAGATGCAATGGCAATGGGAGGAAGCCACGGGAGAAATTGCCCAAAAAAGTTTAAAATCACGTCTTATCTCAACATCAATCTCAACCATTACAGGCTACCTCACGCAATTAACGACAGTTATAACCGTTATTGCCGGTGTTTACATGATTGGTGAACATGAGTTGAGTATGGGTGGGTTAATTGCTATCATGACGTTGGCAGGTCGAACGGTTGCCCCGATGGGACAGGTGGCTTCTTTGATTTCAAACTATTCAGATGCAAAATCGGCTTATGATGTTATTGATACGATTATTTCACAGCCGATGGAACGACCGCACGGCAAGAAGTTTGTAGCCCGTTCCGAATTAAAAGGTGATATTGAGTTTCAAGGAGTCAATTTTGGCTATGAGGATTCCCAGTTTAGTGCTTTGAAAAATCTCTCTTTTTCGATTAAAGCGGGTGAAAAAGTAGCCATTATCGGTCGTATCGGTTCCGGTAAAAGCACGATAGCCAAGTTGCTGCTTAATTTATATCAGCCTCAGAGCGGTTCGATTTTACTTGATGGTATTGATATCAATCAGATTGATCCTGCTGATTTGCGTAAAAATATCAGTTACGTTTCTCAAGATATTAATCTTTTCAAGGGAAATGCAAAAGACAATATTGCGTACAGAAATACAAGAGTATCGGATGAACAAATGATTCGTGCATCGGTTATTTCAGGCTCAGATGAGTTTATACGCCGTCATCCATTGGGGTATGAAATGCCTATCGGTGAGCGTGGTATGGGACTTTCAGGCGGTCAGCGTCAAAGCATAGGGATTGCTCGCGCCTTATTGCTGGAATCACCAATCGTCATTATGGATGAGCCGACAAATGCCATGGATCAGCTTAGTGAGAACCGATTGATTGCTAATTTACAAACGTATTTAGTGGATAAAACAGCTATTATTATTACACAAAAAAATACTATTTTACCATTGGTAGATAGAATTATCGTAATGAATGAGGGTGTAATTTATTTGGATGGACCTCGTGACAGTGTCATCGCGAAGCTTTCTGGAGGTCAAGTATGAGTCCTAAAAAAAAGTTTAATTTTGATGCTAATGATTATCAATTTATGCGAAGTATATCTGCAGCCGTTTTAGAAGATACACCGCATAAGTTACGTTTAGTGTTTATTTTTTGGATGGTGACGGTATTTGCTTTTTTCTTGTGGGCAGCTTTAGCACCTATTGATGAGCTCGTAAGAGGGGATGGTAAGGTTATTCCCGGTGGTGAAAATCAAATGATTCAGCATCTGGAGGGTGGAATTGTTAGTGCAATTATGGTTAAAGAGGGACAAAAGGTCAAAACGGATGATATTTTACTAAAAGTAGATAATATAAAATCCTCTTCAACGTATGAAAGTTCGCAGTATAAATCAAGTGAATTACGTGCACGAATTGTCCGTTTACGCGCTGAGTCTACTGGCGGAGCATTTTCTCCAAGCGCTTCTGATATGCGGGATATACCAATGCAGATTATGCAAGAACGCAGTTTGTTTATTTCAAATAAGGAAAGACTAGAATCTCAAATCGCTTCTTTAAGAGATTTATATCAACAAAAGCAAGGTGAGCTTATCGAAGCTCAAGGGCACATAAGTGAGCAAAAGCATGCTCTTGACCTTATTCGTGAAGAGGTGGCTATTTCTGAGCCAATGGTAGCAGAGGGGATTAAGCCACGTGTGGAATTTTTAAAATTAAAGCGAGAACTCAGTGATGTCAGCGAGCGCTATAATAGTGTAAAGGCATCTATTCCAAGGCTTCGTTCTGCCATCAATGAAATCACAAGCAAAACGCGTGAAGCACGTTCTGAATATGTCACAAAAGCACGTCTTGAGCTGAATGAAGTGGCTACGGAATTGCAGCGTGTCGGAGCTGAGAGCTCTGCACTCGCAGATCAAGTGACACGAACTGTCATTAAATCTCCGATCAATGGAATTGTTCAAAAATTGTATGTTAATACGGTGGGCGGGGTTATTAAGCCGGGAGATAATCTCATCGAGATTGTTCCAACAGAGGGGGGACTGCTCATTGAAGCCAAAGTAAAGCCTGCTGATATTGCCTTTATTTATCCTGGTCAAAAAGCAGTGGTCAAAGTTACTGCATATGATTTTTCTGTATACGGTTCACTCGATGGAGTTGTATCGACGATTAGTCCTGATACGGAAACCGATGAAAAAGAGAATGTTTATTACATTGTTCGCGTTCAAACCAATCAAAAATATTTGGGCACCAAAGAGAAACCTCTTAAAATTATTCCAGGTATGATGGTTAACGTTGATGTTATTACGGGTCAGAAAACTGTTTTAGAATACATTCTCAAACCTTTGCTTAAAGCTAAGCAATATACCTTTTCGGAGCGATAATGAAACTTTATATTGTGAGTTCAGTTGATTATATTTTGGAGCACTGGGCTAAAGCATTAAAAAAATATCACCCAATAAAATTATCAAGCATTAGTGAACTTAATAGACCTAACGATGGGATTATTTTTTGGCATGATGTGAGTATGGAAGAGAATGAATTATATCAAATTCTTAGGTGTGATTCATGTCGATTGATGATTCTTTCGATGGTTCCTGATTTTAATAGGGCACAACTATTGCTGAATGAGGGTGCGAAAGGATATGGTAATGCTTTGATGCATAAATCACATTTACAATCAGCATATCAAGCGATAGAAGAGGGAAAAGTTTGGTTGTATCCTGATTTTATTGCTGCTCTTATCAGCCGCTTAAGCGAGGCTCAACCCAAGGCTATTAATGAGCATAAAGCATTGAATAAGTTATCGGTTCGCGAAAGAGAAGTTGCCCTTTTACTGGCACAAGGATTAACGCATAATGAGGTGTCTGAAGCATTAAAGATTACCGTTCGTACCATCAAAGCACACTGCTCTGCCATCTATGAAAAACTCGCTGTCAAAGACCGTCTAGCCCTTTCTCTCCTCCTTCATTCATAATTTATACTTTTACGTGATACAAATGTGATACTAGGCTTCTCGTTTAGTACCTTAGTACAATAGTATTATTGTCTCAATCGTGTTAGAATAGAAGAATTATTTATATTAGAGGATTTACTATGGCACAGATTATTGGGTATGTAAAATCGGTTGAGAACGGAACATTTTTTGTTAAAGATTTAAGAGGACATATCCGCCAGTTAAAAATAGGAGATTCTATTCTTGAGGGTGAATTGGTTTATGGTGATCAAGCGAATATAAAAAATGCAAAAATTATTATTGATATGATCAATGACGGTGTTGCCGATATTACCCTTGCTGGAAATAATGCCCTTAATTTTGACACCTCTTTACTCAAAGGGATTTTTTCCAGCGAAGATACTGTTGTCCATACAAATTCTCTCAAAAGTGCCCTTAATGCTATTGACGCTGTAGTAGATGAAAAAACTAATGATAAAGAAACTGCTGCAGGTAATGAAGTCGTTATGAGTGAAAATTCAACTGCTGTTGTATTCGCTGATCGAACGGGGACGGTTAAAGATGTAAGAACTCTTTTGGATATTTTTCCAGAAAACTTGGGGAAAAATCAAAATACGGTTGATGCTTTTTTTCGACCGGTGGTTATTGATACATCTGCTACGGCGGGAACCCTCACTATCAGTACTATTGCAGGTGATGATATCATCAACGCAACCGAAGCGGGTCAAGCCAATACCCTCATCAGCGGAACAGCAACGGGTGGCGATATCAAAACCGGTGACCAAGTCACTATCACCGTCCATGGACAAGACTATACCACAACCGTCCAAGTGGGTGGCATCTACAGCGTCAATATTCTTACGTCTGATCTAATCGCTGACAACACGATTGATGCTAAAGTGATATCGCATGATATCGCTGGTAACAGCGTCGATACGACGGCAGTACGTAGTGTTACGGTCGATACGGCAGCACCAGTGATCGCGAACCAAACCTTCGACTATGCGGAAAACACCGCAGCGGGTGCCACCATCGCGACCGTCGTGGCAAGCGACAACGTCGCCGTAACCGGCTATAGCTTCAAAGCGACGGGAACCATCATCTCCGCGGACGGGTTCTATCAAATTGATAACAGCGGTGTTATCACCCTGACCGCGGCGGGCGCGGCTTCTGTGGCAAACGACTTCGAGAACGCTCCAAACAGCGGCGACTACGTCATCACCGTCAAAGACGCGGCGAACAACGCCACCGACGCGACGATTACGTTGCGTGAGAATAATATTGATGATGCCTCTGTGATGGCACCGGATAATAAAACTGTTACCGAAGATACCGTAGTGAGCGGAAACGTCCTTACCAACGACAGTGATGTCGATAACACCCTCAGCGTTGCGAGCTTCAAAATTGCCGGAGACTCCACCGTCTACACCGCAGGGCAAACGGCGACCATCACCGGAGTGGGAACACTTAGCCTTGCAGCCAACGGAGACTACATCTTTATCCCAGCTGCCAACTATAACGGAACGGTCCCTCAAGCTACCTACACCGTCAATACCGGTAGCACTAGTACTTTTGATATCACAGTGACAGCAGTCGATGATGCTTTCAGTGATGCCAATGAGATTGTCAGTATTAATGAAGATAACACACTTACTGGAAACGTATTGACCGGAAGCACCAGTGTTGACGGAGCAGTGACCGTAACGACGTTTACCGTAGCAGGCGATGCAACAACGTATGCCACAGGAACCACCGCGACGATTACAAACGTTGGAAACTTGACCATCAACAGTAGCGGAGCCTATACCTTCGTACCAGCAGCTAACTACAACGGAACCGTACCGGTAGCGACCTATACGATGACCGACGGATCAAGCGGAGATACGTCTACTTTGTCGATCAACCTTGCAGTGGTT
>JAGXHZ010000141.1 GCA_024635855.1 Sulfuricurvum sp. | reverse complement strand
CGATAGATACAGTCTTAAAAATAGCAATGTTGAACCTCGCGTGTTTACGTTTATCGAGTCAAATGGAATAAAAGTAAGTGCATGGTATTTGACCAATGCGTATGCTACTCTTACGTTGCGCAGTACCATTTCAGGTGATATTATCGATGCATTTAATGCCGAATTTGATATCACGATAGCCTATCCTACTCAAACGTTTTATAGTGCACCCATTCCCCCCAAATCATTGCCTAAAGTAGAAGAAGTATGAAGCCAAAAGTCTATTTTAAAACCTTCGGATGCCGTACTAATGTGTTTGATTCCCAAGTAATGATGAGTGGTCTAAAAGATTATGAGGTTACTGAAGAAGAGAGTGCAGCAGATATTGTCGTTGTGAACTCATGTACGGTAACCAATGGAGCGGATGTAAGTGTTCGCGGTTACATTAACAGTATGGAAAAACAAGGAAAAAAGCTTTTTCTAACCGGTTGCGGAGCACACACGAAAGGTGAGAGCCTTTTTAGTGCCAATAAGGTTCATGGCGTATTCGGTCAATCGGAAAAAATGAAAATCAATACGCTGCTCTCCAGCGAAAACCGTTTTTATGAGATTGGTGATTTAAACTACATCGATGATGCGATCGTGGATGAATTTGTTGGAAAATCGAGAGCTTTCATCAAAATTCAAGAGGGATGCAACTTCCGTTGTAATTACTGTATTATCCCGTTTGTCCGTGGTGATGCGCGTAGTATGGATGAGGCGAAAATATTAGAACAGGTTTCGCGCCTTGCGAGTAATGGTTTTGGAGAATTTGTCCTCACGGGGACAAATGTTGGAAGCTATGGGCAAGGTGAGGGGAAAACCATTGCCTCTTTGATGCAAAAAATGTCTCTGATTCGTGGTGTTCGACGTATCCGAGTAGGGTCACTAGAACCGATACAAATCAACGAAGCATTTCGCGAAATTTTAGATGAACCGTGGTTGGAGCGTCATTTACATATTGCCATTCAGCACAGCTCTAATGAGATGTTAAAGATGATGAACCGTCGGAATCGATTTGAGAGTGATAGAGAACTTTTTAGCCTTTTGCATGAAAAAGGTTTTGCTTTGGGGACGGATTTTATTGTCGGTCATCCGGGAGAGAGCGATGCACTCTGGGACGATGCAATGAAAAATATCCGTGAACTTCATTTGACGCATATCCATCCTTTTACCTATTCTAAGCGGGATGGAACACCAAGCGCAATCATGAAACCAGAGGTTAATGGAGCCGTATCCAGTGTTCGAATGGGACAGTTAAATGAATTAATTGCCTTAAATAACCTTGAATTTCGCCGAAATGTTAATATTCCCCTTGACGTACTCATCGAGTCAGGACATGAGGGGATATATACGGGATTGGATCAATTTTTTAATAAAATTTACATTAAAAGTGATGAAGATTTATCAGGTAATTGGGTAACAATCGATAACTATGAGGTAGAAGATGAACATAACAAAGCTCAATTTTAATCGTAATCAGCTTATTTTATTAGCCTCAGGCGGGATTATCCTTCTCTTACTGCTTTATGCTCTCTTGCGAGACAGCAGTGAAGTAATTTCTCTCGATGAAGCAACCCGTATTGTTGAAGCCAACCACGTCGAAAAAGCGATAATGGATGGCGGATATCTCTATCTTTTTACCGAAAATGAAGGTGTTGTAAAGATTTCATCATCACAACTTCCGAGCGAATTAACATCTCATTTAAAAATTGAAGCTAAAAAATCAAACGGATGGCTTTGGTTTATACTGGTCGTTTCGATTATTTCAGGGGCTATCGGATGGGTTTATAATACGAGACGTATTGATGGCAGCGTACATGAAGAGAATAATCAACAGACGCCTGTAAAATCTTTAGATACCGAAGCTTCCACTCAATCTTCTCCCGTTCCCGTTAAATCAACTGTACGCTTTAGCGATATTGGCGGTATCGGTGATGTGAAAGAAGAACTCGAAGAGATTATCGATTTTTTACGCAATCCTAAACGCTATTACAGTTTTGGAGCACGAATGCCCAGAGGAGTATTGTTAGTAGGTCCTCCGGGTGTGGGAAAAACGATGATTGCCAAAGCGGTAGCAGCAGAAGCAGACGTTCCGTTTTTCTACCAAAGCGGTGCCTCGTTTGTTCAGATTTATGTAGGGATGGGGGCTAAGCGCGTACATGAGCTTTTTGCAGCAGCGAAAAAAAATGCCCCTTCGATTATCTTTATTGACGAGATTGACGCTGTTGGTAAAAAACGTGGAGGCGAACGCAATGATGAGCGAGAAGGGACTCTCAATCAGCTCTTAACCGAGATGGATGGATTTGAGGATACGAGCGGTATAATCGTGATTGCAGCAACCAATAATATTGAGATTATAGACAGTGCATTACTGCGTTCAGGACGCTTTGATCGTCGAATTTTTGTTGAACTTCCCACTGCAAGTGAGCGATCTTCCATTTTAGAAAAATATTTACAGCATATTCCTCATGACCTTAGCGTTGACGATATTGCAAAAATGACCGTAGGATTTAACGGTGCATCGTTGGCGGCATTAGTCAATGAAGCGGCACTTCTATGTTTACGCGGCAGAGAGTTTCAAGTTAAAATGGACCATTTTTTAGCCGTAAAAGATAAAGTAATGCTGGGTAAAAAACGGCTTACGATGTTGAGTGAAAAGCAGCGTCACTATCAAGCACGCTATCAGGCAGGTAAAGTATTCGCAGCTACATGGTTTGATTTGGCGTATGAAAAAATCACTTTGAGTAATGACACCATAACCCCTCCCGTTTCAGAACCGCTTTTAAAACATGAAATAGAAGCTCATGTGCGAATTCATCTTGCAGGGATTGTTGCATGTGAACTTCGTTTTGGGGAACACGCTTCCTCATCTTCCCATGATTTATCGGTTGCGCGTTCATTGGTAGAATCAATGATTAATGAGTATGGCATGGGTTTATCTCTCATTCCTTCTTTAGACGATGCTTCCGTATTATTAAACCGATTATATGATGAGACACGCATTTTACTTGAACATCATGAAAAAAATATCGATAAGCTTGAAGCGATTTTGAGTGAATATGAGCATATTTCCAAAGCATTGGCAAAAGAGACCATTCGTGATATTTTATAGTGGATTTTCGCTAAAAAATGAGGGCTCTTTTTTTGAGCGGTATTTAGAAAACAGTGAGTATACCGTTGCAGGGTTCAGTTACGGTGCTATAAAAGCGGCAATTCATGCTTCTGAAGCGACAAAACGAATTGATACATTGCAATTTTTTTCACCCGCATTTTTTCAAACCAAAAAAGAGTCTTTCAAGCGTCTTCAGATGGGGGCGTTCTTAAAATCAAAAGATGAGTATATTGATAATTTTTTACGAACGTGTTTTGTCCCTTATGAAGTGCAAGAGGTTGAATTGGACGAAGATGCATCGGAAGCTCAGTTGAGAGAATTGCTTTATTTTCAGTGGACTCAAGAGCTGATGGATTCTATTGTCTCCAAAGGAATTCGGGTTGAGGTATTTTTAGGGCTTGAAGATAGAGTGATTGAAATACAAGGCGCAAGAGAATTTTTTCTTCGTTTTGCTACTGTAACATCGATACGGACAGGAAACCATTTTTTGCAGAAGGGGCTGTGAAATGGGTAATTTTCAGGTACAAGTTGAATATCTCTTTAAACTATACGACGAAATGACTAGAAATGAATAAGAAATAATGCTGGTGAAGTTTATAGAGGAAGAATGGAATGAACTTTGTCCCATATTTTATGAAGATGAAGAGAAATTTGAACAAATCGGAACAGGTGTTTTAATTGAACTTGAAAAAAATATTTATCTGTTGACAGCTGCTCATGTCATTGATAAAATATATCAAAATGAAAATTCAAAGTTATTATTGCCATCTATTAATGGTTTTGATGTAATTGATGGTGAGTTGTTTCATAATCCATTAACATGGAATCAAAAAAGAGAAAATGACCAAGTTGATTTTAGTTATTACAAATTCTCCACTCGTATGCTAAGTCTATTAAATAAAACTTTTAAGCCATTAAAAAAAGAGAAGATTGAACTTTCTTATAACTATCCTTTTGACATTGATCCACAAATAAAGTCTATTCATCATAAAGAAGCAACTAAGAGGCTGAAGACTATATATAATAACCCTGAAAGTTATAGTGAAGAGATAGATTTTATAGAAAAATTTCAAATGGATAAAACTATTACTTTTGCAGGTTACCCTTATACAAAATCAAAAGAAAAAGATAATCAGTATAGTTCTGAAACTGTTTATTATCATGGAAGAAGGATAGATAGCTCAGTATATAGTAGGTTTCAGTATGATATATCTAAAAATATTATTGCAGAATATGGTAAAAAAGCTACAATGAATAGAAAATTTGATTTAATTAATTTCCCGAAACCGCAAGGCATTAGCAGTGGAGGCGTTTATAAAATTGTTAAAAGAGATGACGGATATGATCGAAAGCTTATTGGTATTGGGCACACTTACAAAAGTAAACAACACCTATTTATCGGGACTAATATAAAACATTGTATAGATTTAATAACCAATAATAAGTTAATGCCATATGGAGTTTATCAAAAACTAAATGCAATGACAGATGCATTTAATAAAATGGATATTGTTTGATGAATTTTAGTAACTATATCATTTATATCGATGAAAGCGGTGATGACTTTAAAAAATCATATATTGTGATGGCATTGAATAAAGTATTATTGGGATATTTGTACTACCAATTTGTAACGGCAACTAGAAAAGATACGAGAAAGTAGGTAATACATGAAAGAGATAGATCGTTCAAACGAATATAACTCCTTTTTAATAGATATTAAAAACCAAATTAAACTCTCCCAACAAAAAGCATTTAGTGCTATTAATCAAGAGATGATATTGCTCTATTTTACTATCGGAGCATTGATAGCGCGACGGCAAAAAGAACTTGGCTGGGGTGCAAAGGTTATTGATAAATTAAGCCTTGATATTTTGCGAGAGTTTCCCAATATGAGTGGATTTTCAAGTCGAAATCTCAAAAGAATGGTAAGGTTTTTTAAAGAATATAAAGATGATTTTGAAAAAGTGCCACTGACGGTGGCACAATTAGAAAATGAAAAAATGCCACCGTTGGCGGCACAAATTCCGTGGACTCATAATATTATTTTGATAGAAAAAATAAAAGATAAAGAGCTTAGATATTGGTATATGGAACAAATACTTCAAAATGGATGGAGTAAAGATGTATTATCGCTGATGATCAAGAGTGAAGTGCATAAAAGGGCAGGAAATTTGGTATCAAATTTCAAACAAATCTTGCCTCCATTTGAAAGTGATTTGGTGCAGCAATCTTTTAAAGATCCGTATCGATTTGATTTTTTGACCATCACGGAGCCATTTAGAGAAAAAGAGCTTGAAAACAGTCTCATAAAACATATGGAGAGATTTTTAATCGAACTGGGAAGCGGATTTGCATTTGTAGGGCGACAATATAAGCTTGAAATCGGTGATGATGATTTTTATATCGATCTGCTTTTTTATCATGTGAAGCTTCGATGTTTTGTCGTCGTTGAGCTTAAAAAAGGGAAGTTTAAACCTGAATATTCGGGACAAGTGAACTTTTATTGTAGTGCCGTTGATAGTGTTTTAGCTCAAAAAGAGGATAAACCGACTATCGGATTGATCCTTTGTCAAGAAAAAAATGAGATTGTTGCAGAATATTCTTTACGAAACATGTCTCAACCTATTGGAATATCAGAATATCAACTGACTGAAATTTTACCAAAAGAGTTCGAGTCCAGTTTACCGACGATAGAGATGATAGAAAATGAACTCAAAAATAGTTTGGAAGAAATAAAAATAGGAGAAAAATAATGATCAAAATCGGTGTTATTACGGCCTCAGACCGAGCCAGTGCGGGGATATATAAAGATATTTCAGGGG
>JAGXHZ010000019.1 GCA_024635855.1 Sulfuricurvum sp. | reverse complement strand
GTACGATATCTTGAGCGAATTTGGCTTTGAGCTCATCAGAACTTTGTGCGGAACCGCCGTACTTTATGACAACAATCTCATCACGGAACTCTTTGATAAACGGCATTGCGTCCATGAGGGTTTTAACGGTTTCAATTTTACGTAGCATATACATAATCCTTTACAGTAGTAATCAAACTCTCATCAAGTTCTATTGAGAGCTCTAAGACAGAGAGGTTGAGATTAAAAGATGATATTTTAACAAAGTCTTTTGAAGTTACCAAGAGACTTGTCGCTCCGGTACGTTTAACAATTGCTTCAAGTTCCCATTGAGTAAAAAAATGATGATCCTCAAAATAGACTTTTTCCACTACCTCCGGCAAATACTCATCCAATCGTTCGGGTCGTGCGATTGCCGTTACCAACACCATCTTAGAGGTTGGATCTTTAATATTAACGTGACGCTTAAAGGTTTTTTCCTCTCGCACCACGATCACCGATTTACTGCTCCATAGTTTTTCACGATAAGGTCCACTGGGGAGACAAAAATTATTAGGAGTTTTTACCTCTATAAGGATATCCAGTTTTTCAATGCCATGCTTTCCGTATCCATCATCCAAGAATATCATCTCGCATCCCATTGCCAAAGCTTCAGAAATACCATGCTCACGACTTTCACACACAATAACGACTGCATGAGAAAGGCTTTGCGCATACAACATCGCCTCATCACCGCTTTTATGGAAATCGCATAAAATATCGCGATCTTTGACCACAATCATCCCTTTGCTCTTTCTCCCATATCCGCGTAAAATAATAGCTGGTTTGGAAAAATGCTTAGCAAGCTCGATGACTAAAGGAGTTTTTCCGCTTCCGCCTACCGTTAAATTACCAATGCTAACCACACGAATTCCCAAATTTTTAGGCGTGCTTCGTGAATAACGGATATATGCAATCAAACAATAAAGCCAACTCAATGGCAGAAGTAAAAGGGAGAGTATTTTTTGGAATAATGTGGGGTGATAAAAATAGCGCTCACCCCATAAAACAGCTAAACGCTTCAAACGCGTGTCGCGGCCACATCTAATATGGCATCACAAATTTCTTCGACTTCAGCATCGCTCAACGCGGCATAGTTAGGAATAGAGAGGACTTGACTGTAATTACGTAACGCAACCGGAAAATCGTTAATACGCAGTGAATATTTTGTTTTGTAGTAACTCAATAAATGCAATGGAATGTAATGCAATCCGGTCTCAATTCCGCGTTCTTTAAGTTCACGTGCAAACGAGTCGCGATTTTTATCGATTTTCACAATGTAAAGCGAAAAACTGTGATCTTGTTCAACAACCGGCAAAGTAATATGAGGAGCATCTGCTAGACGTTCATTGAAAATTGCTGCAATCTCTTGTTGACGCTCAATAATTTCATCTTGTTTTTCAAGCTGAATCAAAATGACCGCAGCATCGAGAGGACTGATCGTGTACTGGCTTCCGATATCGGTCACGTCATAGACATAACCCAACGAATCATCGTCAATTTCAAGTGCATGATGACGCAATGATTTGGCTCTCTCGATAATATCTTCATCATTACTTACCATCATTCCGCCATTGCAGACATTGCGACGCAAATGGGGACTAAAATCAAAACAGGTAATATCCGCACCCGTTGAACCGATTTTTTTACCTTTATAGGTAGCACCCAACGCATCAGCTGCATCTTCGATAATCTTCACATCATACGTCTTTGCAATAGTATACAAACGATCCAGATCAATACTCTGTCCCGCTATGTGCGATACGATGACTGCTTTAAGCTTTTTAGATTTATGCTCATGCAAATAAGCTTCGAGTTTATCCAAATCAATCGTAAAAAGTTCCGGATTAATGTCAATAAATGTAGGCTCTGCATCAAAATGACGTACCACTTCAGGGACAGAAGGATAGGCATTAATCGAACATAATACCTTATCACCGCGTTTCAAATCAATCGCCAACATCGCCAAATGAAGTGCGGACGTACCGTGAGAGGTTGAAAGGGCATACGTTGCACCGATATACGATTCAAAAGCAGACTCTAAATCTTCAATAATATTCGGGGCTTCACCGTCAAATACTTCATCTATCTTTTCACGTTCGTCTCCGCCTACTTCTACTCTAAAAAATGGAATACTCATTGTATGCTCCTCATTGGGTTATATCTCTTGGATAATTAAAATCATGATTAAGGGTACGAGATGTCAATTTTGCGATAATCGGCATCTTCCGTTTGAACTGATTTTGATAAATTTTACGAATAATTAATTCTACTAATTCACTTTTTTCGCCACTCTCTAATAATTCATCGCGCGTTAAGCGTGATTCAACGTACAGCTTTAACACACGATCAAGATCAGAATATGGATAGCCAATCTCATTCTCATCGCTTTGCCCTTCCCATAAATCCGCAGAGGGAGGTTTAGAAAGTATCGCGTCGTTCACGCCTAAATAGTGAGCAAGCTCAAACACTTCGGTTTTATACAAATCACCGATGGGATTCAACGCACTTGCCAAATCTCCATAGAGCGTCCCATAGCCAAGCATCAATTCACTCTTGTTGCTTGTACCCAACACCAAAGCATTCTCGCGCGCAGAAATATCAAACAGTGTCACCATTCGTAACCGAGCCGAGAGATTCCCAACCCGAAGAGGTGACATATCTGCACTCTGATACGCACGTAACAAAGGCTCTATACTCTGCGTCTCACTACGCAGTCCGAACGTTGCACACAAGGCATCGGCATCATTCAGCGAGCTTTGCGATGAATAGTGAGACGGCATTTTGACGCACAGCAGATCATCTCCGAATGCTTTGTGCGCCAATACTGCCACCACAGCTGAATCCAGCCCGCCACTAAGCCCTACGACCACTTTTTTAAAGCCAGTTTTGAGAACTTCTGATTGTAAAAAACCGACCAAATAACGGCTGATTAATTCATACTTGTTCACACAAACACCTTATTGAAATTTTAACTATTTGCATTATAACTAATTTTTTGCGTTAAGTTGTTAACACTTTACTAATGATATACGTTTCAGTTCACCATCACTAAATCCGGCAGATACTCTCGCTTCACAGTTGATTCCCACTTTACGAGGAAAACTGCTTGGATAGTGACGCTCGATGATCTCGAAATAAACATCCGGATGAATCTTCTCACGCTCACACGCCACTTTAAACCATCGATCGCCTCTGTGGACATGGTCGATTTCCTCATCCAAGATAATCTGCAATGCCTGAATTATTTTCCCGACCATCGGATTGGCTTTCAAAGACTCAAGTTTGGAAACGATAAGCGGAGTTGCATCCAACCCGTTTGCTTCCAAATAGCGAGGGACAACCGCCATCCGTTCCAATAGACTCATCGTATTGAGCGACGCTTCAAACAATCCATTATGAACAGGAAATTCACCGTAAAAACTTCCAAATTCCTGCAACAATCCTTCAATCATCAGAAAATGACTCACCTCATCATCCGCAACTTTGAGCCAATCATCATTAAATTCATCCCCAACATCCCGAAATCGATACACCGCATCCAACGCTAAATCTATGGCACTGTATTCGATATGAGCAATCGAATGTAAAAGCTGTATTTGACCGCGAACACCGCCTAATTTTTGCCGTTTGACAATCTCTTTTGGGTCTATGACGGTACAAAAATTATGATAAGAGGGATGAGTAAATACTATTATTGGTAACGAGTCCTCTCGCGTTACATCTCCATGAAGATATGCGGTATAAAAACGTTTAAAAAGTTCTATCTTCAAAGCAGACGAAGAAGCCGTTAAAATTGATTCCAATGTTATATAAAGTTCCATAGTAGCAATTATGCTAGAATTTGATTAAAAAAAGAAGTAATTAACATGGAAATCCTAAAACAGCCGATGGGCGAGTATCAGACGAATTGCTATATCGTCAAAATAGACGGCAAAGAAATTATCATCGATCCGGGTGTTGGAGCAACACAGTGGGTGATGGAAAACGTCACTAATCCTATCGCAATTCTCAATACCCACGGACATTTTGACCACGTATGGAGTAATCAGGAACTCAAAGAAAAATTAAATATTCCTCTATACACACCAAAAGGTGATCTTCCTTTACTTACGAATAGTACGTTTATGCCTGATTTACCTGCTTCATACCCTGATGTTGAAGTGGATGGGGATGTGACGTTTGATTTAGAAGGGATTGAGGTAAAGTTTCACCATTTTCCGGGGCATTGTCCGGGATGTTCAATGATTGAGATTGGCGATGTGATGTTTAGCGGCGATTTTTTGTTTCACAACTCTATCGGACGGTATGATTTTCCCTATTCAAACCCATCTGATATGAAAAAAAGTTTGGAAAAAATGAAGTTATTGAAAGAGGATAAAACCCTTTATCCGGGACATGGAGGAAGTACAACCCTCTTTAACGAGCAACGCAATGCCGATTATTGGTTGCGTATGCTATAAATCTCGAAAAATATATTTTTCGTAGCTTTAGGGGGTTGCAGGGACATTTGTCCCTGCCATTAAAACGGATGTATTCGTTTTAATGTGTAACATCAATGTCTTATGCTTCGATATTTTTAAGTAAATCAAGACGGAGAATATGACGCTCCGTAATGACCGTTTTAAAATCACCTTCAAAAACTTTTATCTCATGAACGTATCCTTTGACACTTACGGTACGTTTACGCCCCTCTTTTTGATGTTCTATGGCTTCAAAAGTAACTTTATCTCCTATGCGTACAGGGGATAAAAACAAACAGCTTGATGACGCCAAAACAACATTAGGCTCATTTACCGCTGCCATTGCCGCATAATCAGCCGCACTAAAGATAAACCCTCCATGCACTAATCCCAGTTCATCCGCTCTCATGACTTCAATAGTTTCAAGCACTACTGTTGCACTTCCGCGTTCAAGCTTCACTACCTCACCGCTAAAAGCACTGTTTACTTTTTCGTGTGTTATCAAACTGTCTTGCTGGTTATTCACCATCTGCAATGAATTATTTTCATCTTCTTCTACTGTTGCCAATGTTACCCCTTCTTAAGTCGGACATACCCTCGCACTGGTGCTGGGTATCCCTCTACCGTTTTACTACTATCGTCCGGATCGAGAAAATCTTCAAGGCTTTGAGATTCAATCCACGAAGTTTTACGTTGTTCGTCCGAAGTCGTCAGCACCGTTCCTAATACTTCAAAGCTTTTAAAGCCTGCTTTCGTACACCAATTTTCCAATGCTTTAAGGGTTGGTACAAAATAAACATTACTGATTTTCGAATATCCATCACTCGGACAAAGGGCATACGGCTCTTCCCCTTCGATAATAAAGGTATCAAGATAAAGCTCTCCATCTTTTTCCAATCCGGCATGCAATGCCTTAAGCATTGCGACAGGATCACTGCGATGGTACAAAACACCAAGACAAAAAAGCACATCAAATTTTTCTTCATAAAACGGCAAATGCTCAACACCAAGCAATTCATATACGATATCGCTTTGTACAAAATGGTTAATCAAATCAAACTGGGAGTTAAAAAGAGCCGACGGGTCAAATCCTACTACTTTTGCGGGAGAATCTTCCAGAAAACGAAACATATAATAACCGTTATTGCATCCGATATCGCCAACTTTTTTACCCTTTAAATTAAAATAGGGACGTAAAAAATTGTATTTTTGATCACTTTTCCATTCGGTATCGATAAAAAGACCAAAAAGATCAAACGGCCCTTTACGCCACGGCATCATAAGACGAGCAACGTTTTCCAATGCTAACAGATCAATAGGTTCTTCACTTTGAAGGGTAACCGTATCTCCCAAAACAACCGTAGCCTTAAGAAGAGGAAGATCGCTTAATGCACACCGAAGCGGTGCAATATTTTTCCATGTCATCCACTTCTCACGCTCCGCGCGAACGGCTGATAAATCCATACTCTATTCCCCAATTCTAAAAGAGATAATTTTAGCAATATTAGGCTAAAATCCCCCTCATGCGTATAGAAAAAAAAGCCACTCTCATCTCCAGCACCGTTGCATTCGTTCTCGTAGCCTTTAAACTCACTGTCGGTATTATCAGCGGTTCCGTTGCCGTATTAGCCTCAGCCGTCGATTCATTACTTGATATGGTTGTCTCCTCCTTTAACTATTTTGCTCTGCACAATTCAGATAAAGAACCCGATGAGCATTTCAACTTCGGACGGCGTAAACTTGAACCTCTTGCTGCTGTTATTGAAGGGACGATCATCAGTCTCTCTGCCCTTTTTATTCTCTATGAAGCCATCTCAAAAATGGTGCAAAATGAGCCGATTAAACATCTAAGTCTTTCTATATGGGTTATGGTTGGATCGATGGTTATAACAGCGGGATTGGTTATTTTTCTCAACATAGTGGCAAAAAAAACGGGAAATATGGTAATAAAAGCCGATGCTTTGCACTACAAAACAGACTTATTAAGCAACGCAGCGGTTTTGGTCTCTCTTGTAATCATTAGCTTGACCGAATACACTCTAATAGACCCCTTGCTTGGGATAGGTATCAGCGTATATATGATCTATTCAGCCTTTCCTCTGATTCGTGACGGAATCATGATGCTGCTTGATGCCGCACTGCCGAGCGAAGATGTTACAAAAATAATTGCTATTTTAGATAACGAAATGGGTATAAATTCCCATCACGATCTTCTTACACGTCATTCTGCTTCTGATATCTATGTTAGCGTTCACATCGTTTTTAGTATAAGTACCTCTTTATACGATGCTCATCTAGTAGGTGACAAAATAGAACTGGCACTAAAAAATTGCTTTCCAGACAATAATGTTCATCCCCTTATTCATCTTGATCCGTATGATGATTCAGAAGATGAGCATTAAGTTATATGGAAAATTTTCCCTCTGGAAGAGCAAAGATCCGTCGCTCCAAGCGATCAATACCCTCAATTAATTTGACAGACACTGCTTTGAGTTCATCATAATACGCTTTGGCTGCTTCTTGATTTTGAGGCGTTACTTTTTTACGCATACCAAAAAACTTGGAAAAAAGCGAACGATCTTCATCGCTGAAATATATTTTAAAAATTTTCATATAAACTTCATGAAGTTCAAAATGAAACTTTTCAATCTCTTTAAGACAATCCATATTCGGAATCATCCCAAGCCCTTGACCCTCTCCATAAAACCACAAACCAAACTTACACTCCGTGCATCCAACAGGAACTTGTTCTTTCTCAATGGGTAATCCCTCAATAAGAGCGTGCGCACGCTGAACCCAAGTGATATGTGCTTTCTTTGCATTTCTTAGATGGGATAATGTATCTTCTTTAGTCATAGTATAATTTTCCTTTTTACGTTCAATCTATCGAGTCTGTTTAATTAGTTAAAAAATCATAGCACTTTTCTATCACATCGTTATAATATTTTTAAATAAATTGAACTAAAACGATATTTATCGTGCGAACTCTATCATACGACTCTCTCGGATGACATTCACTTTTATCTCACCTGGAAACTGTACTTTTTGCGTAATTTCATCCGCAATTTCTCGTGCTAGCAATGCACTCTCATCATCACTGATACTCTGTGCATTGACAATAACACGCACTTCACGCCCCGCATTGATGGCATACGCTTGTTTAACACCGTATTTCGCCGTTGCTATTTCTTCGATTTCACTCACTCGTCGTAAAAAACTTTCCAACACTTCACGCCGCGCACCCGGACGTGCTGCGGAGAGGCTATCTGCCGCACACACACACGCACATTCGACACTTTTTATCTCTTCTTGACCATGATGAGCATAAATGGCGTTAATCACGACAGGATCTTCACCAAGACGTCGGCATACTTCTACGCCCAAATCAACATGATTTCCCCCTGCACTCTCTTGAGTCAGCGATTTGCCAATATCATGAAGCAATCCTGCTCGTTTGGCGAGACGGACATCCCCACCCATTTCTGACGCCATTAATCCTGCCAAATGTGCTACTTCAAGCGTATGAGCCAAAGCGTTTTGTCCATAACTTGCACGATAACGAAGCCGTCCTATCAATCGACAAAGCTCCGGATGCATAACACCAAGCCCTAAATCAAAAACGATCTCTTCACCCTCACGCAAAATTCCTTCTTCAAATTCATCGACAACTTTTTGGTAAATTTCCTCAATACGAGCCGGCTGAATCCGTCCATCTTCAACCAGAAGCCCAATTGTTTTCGTAGCAATCGCACGACGATAAAGATTAAATGAACTTACGACAATCGTATTAGGCGTTTCATCAATGATAATATCAACGCCCGTTACCATTTCTATGGCTTTGATATTGCGCCCTTCTTTACCGATAATGCGCCCTTTTAGCTCATCGCTTTCCAGATGGATCACACTAATAAGCCGTTCTGAGGCAAATTCACCCGCAAATCGTGATGTCGCTTGTCCCAAAATATAATCGGCTTTGCGCTTGAGCTGATCTTTTGTTTGTTCTTCAAGTTGACGTGTTAATCGTCCCAATTCTAATCGGGAATCATTACGCACTTGATCGAGCAATAACGCTTTGGCTTCTTGTACCGATAGAGCACAACGCCCCTCTAATACCGAAGTAACTTGTTGTGTTTTTTGGTGATATTCTTCTTTTAATTTCTCTAAAGCACGCTCACTTCGTTCCAGATTCAATCGCGTATTTTCGATTCCGCTACGTAAAGTATTTATCGCACTCGACTCAGTCAGACGAAAAGCCTCAAAATCACTTTGCAACTGAAGCACATGTGCTTCTTGGATACTCAAATCACTCTTGGCACGGCTGTATACTTCGTCATATTTACGAATCGCTTCTTTTTCAATCTCATTCGATCTTGACGTTGCACGTAAGAGTAAATTTTGCGCTTCCGACTCTATGGCATTTGCTTTTGCACGCGCTTGCGTTTCATAATGTTCGAAACTAGAAAGTGATATTTTTCTTGAAATTAAAAATCCGACTATCCCGCTTAAAGTGGCTATGCCACTGCCTACGAGCAGGCTGTTTAACATGAAAATCCTTCATTCTACGCACCCCATCAGGTGTGATCAGTAAATCACCTTGTATATCATAATCATCACACAGCGGTAATGCAGTATAGCAAACACATGACTGTACAAAAATTGTTAACGGTTTGCGTTTCAGTGTGGGAAAAAAACGATCATACATACCTTTGCCAAAACCAATTCGGCGTCCGGCTCCATCCACACCCACGACGGGGACAATAGCAATATCAATTAATTTTATATTTAAGTTAGAAATCCGTGGCTCATGAATCCCGAAGGCTTTACGTTCCAACGGCAACCTTAATGGTACCATTTTGAAACTGACGTCATCCATAAACGGTAAATATAATGACTTTTTTGAGCGTAACTCAAAAATAGTACGACGAATGTCCACTTCAAAACCAAAAGGCCAATAAAATAAAATTCGCTTCGCTTTGTGATGACGTAAAAATTTTAAAAGATACTGATTAACACGGAAATCTCGATACATTTTACCAGTTTTTGGAAGATTTCTCTGTTGTTTTAAACATTGGTCACGAAAATCATTTTTGGTCACTTCTAAACCTTTTTCGATATAATCATCATATTCTAGCCAATTTACAAAGGTTATCCATGCGTTTATCCACTTTTTATATCTCTTTAGTTTCTGCCATGCTGCTCTTTACCGGATGCGGTGACAACTCGCCCGAAGAATCAATGGTATCTACTGCCACTTTCAATCTGCTCGACACTCAAGGAAAATCGTACAGTGTTGAAAAAAAAGGGACCAATTTCACCCTCAGTGACAGTGATGACAAAGTTGTACTTTTTGATATTTTTGCTACATGGTGTCCGCCTTGCCGTGCAGAAGTACGTCATTTAGGTAATTTACAAAAAAAATATGGCGATGATTTGATCATTATGGGTCTAACTATCGAAGATGATGTCTCTAATAATGATCTGGAAAAATTCAAAGAAAAATACGGCGGACAATATCTCATTTCCAACAAAGCTCAAAATCAAGATCTCGCACGTGCCATAGCATCAACCATAGGCGTTGGGCAACAATTTCCGATCCCACTTATGGTTTTATATAAAAATGGTCAATACATCACACACTATTCAGGGCAACACCCGAAGAGATGATAGACAGCGATATTGCCCAGGCATTAGGTAAAT
>JAGXHZ010000140.1 GCA_024635855.1 Sulfuricurvum sp. | reverse complement strand
TTCAAAATATTTTTCAATAATCTCTTTTGCCTCTTTGCTACTGATTCCCAACGTATCGGAGAGCTTTTTTGCCCCCATCCCGTAGAGCAGTCCGAAATTGACCGTCTTAGCGATGCTACGTTTGCTCGCGGCTTCTGCTTCACCGAAAAGGGCGATGGCTGTTTGCATGTGGATGTCGTGTCCCTCGTTAAAGGCATTGACCAAAACGCTATCTTGACTGAAATGAGCCAGCAGTCGAAGTTCGATCTGAGAATAGTCAATTCCGATCAGTTTTTTCCCCCCAGGCGCGACGAATGCTTCACGAATTCTCATTCCAAGAGCTGTTTTGACGGGAATGTTTTGAAGATTGGGATTTTTAGAACTAAGCCGTCCTGTTGCCGTACCAGTTTGGACAAACGACGTATAAATGCGTGAGTGTTTATCTACCTTTGCAAGGGCGATGAGAGGTTCAATGTAGGTTGAATACAGTTTGTGATACTCACGATACTGCAATAGTAATGAAACAACTTCATGCTCATGACGCAGTCCCTCAAGAACGGATTCATCCGTACTGTAACCTGTTTTGGTTTTTTTCCCGTGAGGAAGCCCCAGTGTTTCAAATAAAATCACCCCCAATTGCTTGGGAGAATTGAGATTAAAAACCGTTCCACACGTCGCATGAACTTTTTCCGTCAAGGTTGAAAGTTCCTTGGAAACTTCAATTTTAAAGACTTCGAGAACCTCAATATCTACCGCAATCCCCGCTTTTTCCATCCCTAGCAACGTCTCAATAAAAGGAAATTCAACATTAAACGCTTCATCTAAAGCAGTATTTCCCCCTTTGAGGAGCAATTGCTCGCGTAACACTTCATAAAGACGATAGGTAATATAGGCATCTTCTCCGGCGTATTTACACGCATCTTCGATGGCAACGGAAGAAAAATTTTCTCCGCGTTTTACGGTATCTTTGAAATGAATCATCTCGTGGTTCAGCAATGAAAGACTAAGATTATCCATAGAAAGAGAGCGATTTGAATCACTAAGCCATCCCATAATAATCGTATCCGCATAAAGTGGAAGCCTCTCAACACCTAAAAATCGAGTCACAAAATGGAGGTCAAACTTGAGATTATGTCCGATAACTTTGCCTTTATAAATGGCTCGTATTGCAGCTTTTGCTGATTCTTGGGAAACTTGTTCTCCAACCCCCAGATAGTTATGACTTAAGGGAACGTAATAACCGCTTTGTCCATCCATACTAAAACTAAATCCGACCAATGAATCGGTATGAGGATTAAGACCCGTTGTTTCCGTGTCAAACGCCACAATTGTCTCTGAGGATATGGTAGAGACCAAAGCCATAAGAGCTTCATCTGTGTCAATAAGGAGACTGCATCCATTTGGTGTATCACACTTAGGGAGATCATTTTTGATTGCTACTGATGTCTCACGCGAAGGCTGTGTCTCTTCAAACAATGCTTTGGCTTTGAGAGTTCGTAAAACCGCATTCATCTCATAGTGAACCAACTCATCATAAATCGGATGAAAAGGGTTGTCAAAATGCATCGCATACTCATTAAAATCAAGAGACTCAAAAACATCCCTGCGTAATTTCACCAGTTCGCGCGACCTGAGAGCATCATCATGATAGGTTTCCAGCAATCCGCGAATACGCACTGGCATGACCTCATCAAGTCGCTCGTAAATCGTATTTAATGTTCCAAACTGCGTTAAAAGTTTTTCAGCCGTTACTTTTCCAATTCCCTTCACTCCGGGAACATTATCGGCGGTATCACCGATAAGCGCTTGATAGTCAATAAATTGAGACGGATGAACCCCGTATTTTTCAAAACAGTGGGTTTCATTGAGCACTTTTTTGGTGATTGCATCAACTAAAACTACTTTATCGTCTTCAATGAGCTGATACAAATCTTTATCATGAGAGACAACGCGGACATTTATCCCCTGCTCTTTTGCATGATAAACTACCGAAGCAATAATATCATCCGCTTCATATCCGCTCAAAAGAAGAGATTTATACCCCATCTTTTCAATCCAACTAATGGCAATAGGGAGTTGTTGAATCAGTTCTTCGGGTGCAGGAGAGCGATTGGCTTTATAATTGGGATCAATTTCAGCACGAAAACTTGGTCCCTTGGCATCAAGGGCAAAAATGAGATAATCACTGCTGTGATCTTTGTGAAGCGAAGCAATAAAATTAATGAAACCGGTCAAAAGACCCGTCGGAAAACCGTGCTTATTTCTAAGCGGAGGAAGAGCATAAAATGAGCGGAAAAAAAATCCAAAAGTATCAATAATGGTAACGGTTTTTTCTTCCATTAATTAACTGTTTTGTTCCAAAATAGCATCAATTGCTTTTTGCAATGCAACGGTATTTAAACCTGCCGCTTCGGCTTTTTTAAGCCCTTGAATAATTGCTCTCTCCGATAAGGGGTCATTAATCGGCATAATGGTTTTGATAACACTAAGTACCATTGAAAGTTCTTTGAGCTCATCGGGTGCATTTTCAGGAGCCTCCGAGTATTCAATCATTGAAACAAATTCTTTATCAAAATTCCAGTGGGTAAAAATAGCCGCTGCGACCTCTGCTGTCGTTGCTTCCACATAACTGCGCTCAACGCTGGATATATCAATCGCCACTTCAATATCCGATTTAAAACTCGTCACTACATCTTCTTGAATAATATCGCTGGCAATAACAATCTTACCCGTCTCTTGTAAAAAAGCAGCGAGAAAAAGTTTGTCTGCTTTTGCACGATCGATTTGGTTGTACCATTTTTGCGCTAAAACTGCCTGCATGGATGAAATTTCGGCAAAACGATCTGAACTAATTCCATATGGCTCCATATCAACATTGAGCAACTTTCGCACCGAATTACCCAAACCGATAGAGCGGGTCATACTCATCCCAAAAAGTGAAACCGCTTGAGCAACACTGCTGATTTCACGACGAAGACTGTAAAGAGGGGAATTTGCCGCTTTGAGCAAATTGGCTACAATCATCGGGTCATGGTCAACTGTTTTTACCAAATCGCTAATCGATGAATTAGGATCATTGCACACCCGCTGCATATCAATAACCGTTTTTGGAAGCGGTGGTAAAGACTTAATACTATTAATCATCGAACTTTTCATTACATATTCCTCACTAAAACCTATTATTTGTATTATACCCTGACCTTACGCACATTGAGTGATTTTTTTGAAAATTCAAAGACTCACGTGCTAAATTATCTAAAACAAAAGCATCACTACTTCTTAACGAATGAAGTTTAGAGTTGAATTTTCAAAAAAATCACTCAATGTGGATTATATGCGTAACATCAGTTATACCTTAGAAGTATGGTTCTTAAGTTCAATTGCCAAATATTTTCCGGTAAAACTTCCTGTCTCTTCCCAATGTTTTGCAACACATTCAGGATCACCTTGTGCAACGAGTAATCCGCCGCCTGAACCACCTTCAGGTCCTAAATCGAGTATATAATCCGCATTTTTTATCATATCAAGATTATGTTCGATCACCAGTACTGAATTACCCAGTTCAACAAAATTATGGAGCACTTTTGTAAGGCGATTCACGTCATCAAAATGCAATCCGGTTGTGGGTTCATCGAGGATATACAGGGTTCTTCCCGTATCACGGCGACTGAGCTCTTTAGCGAGCTTAATGCGCTGTGCTTCCCCGCCTGAAAGGGTAACGGCATTTTGACCTAAAGTAATATAATCCAGTCCCACATCGCTGAGGGTTTGTAAAATCACTTTTATTTTCGGAATAGGCGCAAAAAACTCCAATGCTTCACCCACACTCATATTGAGGACATCGGAAATCGTTTTTCCTTTGTACTCAACTTGCAAGGTTTGAAGGTTGTAACGGCTGCCGTGACATGAATCACATTTAACCATAATATCAGGTAAAAAGTGCATTTCAATCTTGATTTCACCCTCACCTTGACACTTCTCACAACGACCGCCTTTGACGTTAAAGCTAAAACGAGATGCCGTGTATCCGCGAATTTGAGCTTCTTTGGTCTTCGTGAAAAGATTACGAATTTCGTCCATCACACCCGTATACGTAGCAGGATTAGAACGGGGGGTTCGCCCGATTGGGCTTTGATCGAGATAGATGACTTTGTCGAGTTTTTCAAGCCCCTCTACTTCAACCCCTGCGACACGGTTCACTTTTCGGGCATGATTGAGAATCTCGCGACTCACGGGGAGAAGCGTTTGTAAAATCAATGAACTTTTACCGCTTCCGCTCACTCCCGTTACACACACAAAATTATTAAGAGGGATAGAGACGCTTAAATCGTTAATATTATTGAGTGTTACATTTTTAATGTGCATCCACTCCTTTTGTTCTCGTCGGTAAAAATATTCAATTTTTTTGCGTCCTGAGAGATATTGTGCGGTCAGTGTATCGCTTTTTTTCATCTCTTCCAACGTCCCTGCAAAAACAACATTCCCCCCGAATTTTCCCGCACCCGGACCGATATCGACGATGTAATCGGCATGCTCTATCGTCTCTTTATCGTGTTCAACAACGATAACCGTATTTCCTTTTTCCTGCAAAGAACGAAGAGTACGGATAAGTTTTAAGGTATCTCGCTCATGCAAACCGATACTGGGTTCATCAAGGACATACATCACCCCCGTCAAACCGCTTCCGATTTGGCTGGCAATACGGATACGTTGGGCTTCTCCGCCGCTGATAGTACGGGCATCACGGCTAAGGGAGAGATACCCCAACCCTACATCGTAAAGGAAGAAAAGACGTTCACGGATTTCATTTAAAATGGAAGCACCGATCATTGCATTTTGCTCACTGAGATTTTCAAACGTTTTGGGATCGGTAAACCATGCGTAAGAATCTTTGAGTGGCATTGAGATGACATCACCTATCCCTTTATCAGCAACGCGCACTGCAAGAGATTCCCGCTTTAGACGATGTGAATTACAAATATTACACGGCTTTTCCGACATATAATCAGCAAGATCTTTTTCATCTTTGAAAATATCGTAAGCGATGCGGACAATCCCCGGCCACGTTCGTTTGATAGGATGATCTTGCCATTTGAACTCAATATCCTCAACTGATCCGTGTAAAATCGCCTTTTTTTGATGCTCTTCGAGCGTATAAAAAGGCTGCGTGATATTAATACCCGTTGTAGCACAAAATGCTTTCAAAAACGTAAAGTAATACCCTTTATTGAATCCGTAAACAATCTTCACAGCACCTTTTTCGATCGGGAGTTCTGAGTCAATAATCTTGTCGTAATCGAGAGAATATCGAATACCTAGTCCATCACATTCAGTGCATGCTCCCTTGGGAGAGTTAAATGAAAAAGACAACGGTTCAAGGGGATCAAAACTCACTTTACAGTCAAAACACGCACTGTGCTCACTGTAATGAATCAGTTTTTCGTGCACCCCTACTTCTTCGGAATTTTGAATCTCAATCTCTACCTCACCGTAACTCTCTTTAAGCGCTTTCTCAACATCTTGAGCCACACGGTCATGATTATCTTCTTTAACAACCAAACGGTCGATGACGACTTTTATCGAATGTTTTTTCGTTTTTGAAAGCTCAATCTCTTCATCCAAACGAACCATCACTCCATCAATCATGGCACGAACATATCCCTTATGACGCAATGACTCCAGAATGTCAGCAAACGACCCTTTTTTCTCACGTACCAACGGGGCTAAAATTACGATTTTAGAGTTTTCAGGAAGCTTTAACACTTGATCGATGATGTCTTGTGCCGACATCTTCGTAATTTTATTTCCGCATAAATGGCAATGCTGAATACCAATACGCGCATACAGCAATCTCAGATAGTCATAAATTTCGGTAATGGTTCCTACGGTTGAGCGAGGATTTTTAGAGGTTGTTTTTTGATCGATTGCGATAGCAGGAGTCAGCCCTTCGATCTTATCAACATCGGGCTTTCCGACACGATCCAAAAACTGCCGTGCATACGAAGATAACGATTCGATATAGCGACGTTGCCCTTCGGCATAGAGTGTATCAAACGCTAACGTCGATTTTCCGCTTCCGCTGATTCCTGTACAAACAACCAGCTTATTTTTTGGAATCTCAAGAGAAATATTTTTAAGGTTGTGCTCTCTGGCACCAATAATTTTAATTTTATCCATAATTAACCTATCCCGCAATGAGTTTGTAAGCCGTTAGGCTGAAAATAAAAATATAAAAAACAACCAAAATCTGTTTATAGTGGGTCACTTTCACACGATTAAGCAACCAAATTCCTAAAACAATTCCGGCTAATGAGCTAAGCGCCATGATGAACCCTGCATGGAGATTAACAAATCCTAGCCAACAAAGAGTAACAAATGCTGAAATCGACGTAAACATGACAAAAAACAGTCCCACTGCAGAGGCTTTTTTGAGTGGAAATCCCATAAAGCTAACCAATATCGGTGTCATCAAAATCGAGCCACCCACACCAAGCATCCCAGAAAAAATCCCGATACTGCCACCGATAGCGCTATAAAGCGGTCGATTAACCACTTCTAATCGTTTTGGGACAGGATTAGACATAGCCAAACGCACCAACGTAAAAGCAACGATGGAGAGAAAAAACCATTCTAAAACACTCGAAGAGAGCACTTTAACCAACATTGCTCCGATTATCGCTCCGATTATCCCCCCAAAACCAAAATACTTTACTTCTCTCATCACGTACGTTTGCTTTTTTTGATGGATATAAGCTGCCATCAAGGAACCTGCAACCATTTGCATCATAGAAATTCCGATTGCTTCTTTAATCCCAAATCCGAGATAAAGCAGTAACGGGACACTGACAGTTCCGCCTCCTATTCCAAAAAATCCGGAAAGCGTCCCTACAATAACACCAAGCAGTGATAGTTCAATTGTCATATATAACACTTTATTTTTCTAAATACTTCGCGATTATACTCACTTAACCTCTATTCTTTCCTTGTAAATTTACGCTATAATCAATATTAATTTAGAGTAAAATTTAATGATGAGGTATCTATGTTGTCATCTATCATCAAAGCGGCTGAAAATTTCTGCATCCATCAAATCCGTCTGCCTTATCGTATCGAACCTCTGTCCCAAAAAAAGAGAACGCTTATTGCTTATCTTGATATAGAAGATAGCAATGGAGAGAAACATCGTGCCTATATAGGGTGTGATAATATTCTTCTGCAATGCATTACTGAAATTTTTTTAGGCGAAGAAATACACGATCAGGAGACAATGCTGGATATGCTGCTTGAAACAACCAATATGATTGTAGGAAATGCAAAGGTACTTTATGAAGAATCTTTCCATACTCCTTTTACGATTTCAACACCTCATTTTCAAGCCAATGACCATTTCACACTCGACGCAGAAGGTTCTCATGCCTTCCATGTTGCCAATGGTGAAATGATCATTGCGTTAAAGGCATTATAATTATGGCTGATTTAGATCTTCCTTTGCCAGAAACACCTACCATTGATAAAAAAAATATTTTCGATTCGAAGAAAGAACTTTCATGGATGGACTATGATGGTTTACTCGATATGGAAGTAGAATTTGTTTCCGATTTGGGACAAACTACCCTCTCACTGGGAGAAATTCTCAAACTTGAAAAAGGTTCCGTCATTGATTTAGGAAAACCAGCCGGTGAAAGTGTCGAGTCCTATGTCAATCACCGGATTATCGGCAAAGGCGAAGTCATGGTTTATGAAAAAAATCTTGCCATTCGTATCAATGAAGTACTTGATTCAAGTGCGGTTCTTTATTATCTATCAAAAGAGAGACTATGAAAAAAATTGTTTTACTTTTACTTTTAACTACTCTTGTTTGGGGATCTAAAATCCTTAGTTACAATGTTTATGATCGTCATGATCGCGTTGACATCATGCTCACATTTGATACGCCCTACGAGGGAGTGTTGCGCCAAAATCAACAAGGTGGATTGATTACCATCAAGCTTGAGGAAGCTTCCATTGATACCCCGCTCGATAAAAATATCAATTCAACGTATCTTCAAAATATCACTATTTCACCCATAGGTGACCAGATTCAAATAACGGCAAAAGTAAGTAATAATGTTGTTTTGCAAGCATCGAAAACATCCGATTCCTATGGGCTTCGTTTACGATTTAGCGCACCGACTACGGTTCCCCTTACCGCCCAAGATACAACGGAAAAAGTCTCTTC
>JAGXHZ010000139.1 GCA_024635855.1 Sulfuricurvum sp. | reverse complement strand
TGGATTAACCGACATGACAAGAACCATATCCAAATCACCTATAAGATACTCAATGGCTTCAGCCGGAGTGTGGGGATTTAAAACAATGGCAGGTTTAATTCCAAGTGATCGTATGTATTGAATCAGACGATGGGGATTTTTTTCCTCTTCGATGTGAAATGAGATATATTCCGGTTTGAGCGGAGCAAAAAGATCGACAAAAAAAGTATTGTTTTGAACCATAAGGTGAATATCGAGAGGCTTGGTAGAAGCTTTTGCAATGGCACTCACGACGACCGGTCCTAGGGTCATATTTGGGACAAAATGTCCGTCCATCACATCGACATGGACAAAATCGCATCCGGCATCACAGATGGCACGAACATCACGCGCTAAGTTACCAAAATCAGCCGAAAGAATACTGGGGGCGATAAGCATAATAAAAACCTTCGTTATTTTTTTGACATTTTAGCGAAAAAGTCAGCGTGTCAGGAAAAAGATAAAATTTTGCCCTTCAAAATTCAAATCAACTTGAACTCCTTTTTTGTCTTGAGCGATTTCTAGGAGAGTTTTGACGTCGGCATACGTGCGAGGCAGGGTAATGTCAAGACGTTTTTTATTTTCAGAAAGGAGTACTTTAGCCCGTCCGCCGATAATGTTGACAAATTCAGCCAAGGCGTCAAGGATGTCTTCTTCGGTAATATTGGTATCGCCGATGAGAAGTTCACACGCTTTTTTCGCAATGGAACGAGGAAAAATAAGGATGATTAATCCATCAATATCTCCATAAAAACCAATAGAACTTGCCACTTGATCCGTAGAGTCAGCAAGTGTGAGCGTCTGAATCTTGACAGAGTTTTTAGTTGCCTCGGCATTTGTCATCATCGCCATAGTAGAGACGGTTGCATCAATAAAATGGGGAAGCTCATTGACCAGCACTTTGTTTAGAGAGCGATGCTGTTTCACCGTTGCCCCTCCACCACCGCCAAGGTCACTCAACAACTCTTTATTTTTGAGGATCTCTTCCATAGTGTCAAAGAAAAGCATTCCGGCATCTTCAAGATCATTTTTAAAAGCTTGAGGTGTTTTTTCAAAAGTGAGTCCTACAAAGCAGATAGCAGCATTGTACTCTGCCCCTGCACTGGCTAGTTTTGTGAAAAAATTAAGAGCATGGATATTCATGGAAACGACTTTGTAGGCGTCGAAAATAAACAGACGAAATCCAACATTCAAGGAATTATTGTGATAAGCAATATTAAACGTATTGCTGATCTCAGCATCCAGAAAATTGGAAATTGTATAAATAATTGCATTGCCTGTGACGCGTGTGGCTACTTTTTGCCCAAAATACCCTAAATAAGTATCTTCGATAATGGCATAGTAGGGTTCTGGATGTTGCTTTTTCTCTTCAAATTCCTTCAAGCTTTGGGCTATAATAGGATTGTGACCATAATCAAACAGCTCAATAGCCATAGCAGAACGTTGTGAATGGTCGCTGTTGTAAAGTAAAACTGTTTTAGACTCATTTTTATTACTAGAGACAAAAAGTTCGGCTATTTTTTCACTTTTAAACAAAGAAAAGCTAAGTTCATTTCCATAAAAAGCATTAATGGCTTGAAATTTTGTGTGGTCATAGTCGCAAAACCCGACGACAATATGTTTTTGAATTCGTATATTGGTCAGGAGGTGGACAAAGGTGTCCAGCCCGTTTTTATTGAAAAAAATTACTTTTTTAAGCGATACAAGTAACATGTCTATATTAAGACCTTCGGTTGCTTTGATATCGTCAATGGTTAAAAACGAGGGAGCATTATTCCCATCCAAAAAGCCTTGCAGATGAAAGACCCCAATACGTCCACGAACAACGGCGCGCATGTTTAAGCCATCACTTGCATAAAGGGCTCGTAAATATCGTGAACAAAATCGATTTGGAAATCAATGAATTCATTGAGTCCGGCACTGACATAAATACTTTGGCTTAATTCATAAAAAAGAAGCAAATGCATCCATTGTGAGAGAGTTTTTTCTTCACTGCTTAAAGTCTCTTGCAGTCCGGAAGCACCTTTTATAAGGCTAATGGTTTTATTACTCATCTCCCATGTATGGGCAATCTCACCTGCGAGATCAAAAAGGTCACGACCGCTTAAGCGTTTTAATATGGTATTAAAATCAAGTGCTTTAACGCTGCGCAGTTGGACAACTTCGGCTTTTCTGGAAGCAAAAAGGGCTTCACATACAATAATAGTAGCGGGTATAAGAGCAATGGCGCTGTGTATCTCTTTATCATTAATGGAGAGATGAAGTAAGATTTTTTCCCATCGTTTACTCAAAGATGCTTGTAAATCGTAGAATTGGTGATCGGTGAGCTTGAACAGTTCCCATTTTTTGGGTGTAAGTAAACTTAATAGATAGTTATAAAGGGTTTGCACCGTTGCGGAGACTCCGAGAATACTAAAGATTTGATTGACATCACTTACTTCGTTTTTAAATCCATAGAGTGGTCGGTTGACTAATATCTTTAGATAATGACGAAGAGCCGGATCTTCAGACGCACATTTTGCCGCCTTAGGTAAATCTCCTGTGCGGGCATAATCCAATGCTTGACGTACAACAGCAGGCGCCGGCGGGATGTTTTGAATATAATGGGTTACTTCTTCAGATGTTATCACAACTCTATATCCAATGTTTTTCTTAATTGTAATACTTCTTAGTTAAAGGGAACTTTAGCGGGATAAAAAGCAATAGCTTAAGGTAAACTTTGGGTTTATTGAGGTAGAATTCGCAACCTAAATTTACGCAAGGAGCCCCAAGATGGCAAGAAGATGTGCTATTAGTGGTAAAGGCCCAATGAGCGGGAACAACGTTTCTCACGCGAAAAACAGAACAAAACGTCGTTTTTTACCAAACCTTCGCACTGTACGTGTTACACTTGAAGACGGTACAACAAAAAAACTTCGTATCGCTGCTTCTGAGCTTCGTACACTTAAAAAAGATTCGTAACCCGCACTTAGTGCCCTCGAAGATTGGGAGTTTCTCCCGATTGACCCTCTCACTTTTCTTTTTAATCCTCTTTTAAATTTCGTTATGTTTAACCTTCTTCTAGGCTTCAGTGTTTATAATAATACAGTTTATTTTTTGGAGATTTTTTGATGTTTACACTTAAAAATATTGATGGCGGTGTATGCGCTGCGACGGGTTTTTATGCTGATGGAATTTCTATCGGTCTGAAAAAAGAGGGAGCATTGGATATTGCTTTTATCTATTCGGATTCTCTTTGCGTGAACGCTTCAGTCTTTACTACCAACAAAATGACGGCAGCTCCGATACGCCATTTTCGTCAAAAAGAGAATTTTGAGGGAAATTTTGTTCTGATTAATTCCAAAAATGCGAATGCCATGACCGGACCTGCCGGTATTGAAGACATTGATGAGGTTCTATCAGCCCTTCAAGGAGCATTTCCTCAAATACAAAATCCTGTGATGAGTTCCACGGGAGTAATCGGTGTGCGTCTCCCAAAAGCCAAGATTATTGAGGGTGCGTTAAACTTTGATCTTAGTCGTCGTGATGGGGTGGCGGCATCCGAAGCGATTATGACTACCGATACGTTTGCGAAGCATATCGCCTTTGAAGTTGCTCTTGAAAACGGTACCTCGTTTCGCATCGGTGCGATGGCGAAGGGGGCAGGGATGACCAATCCTGCCATGGCAACCATGCTGTGTTTTATTACAACGGATGCGCTCGTCGATAAAGCTACAATGCAAAGTATTCTCGATGAGTGTACCCATACAACGTTTAATGCGGCAAGTGTGGATGGCGATACCTCGACGAATGACACGGTACTTGTCATGGCGAATGGAGAAAGCGGTGCATTTCATGCGGAGGCATTTAAAGAAGCCCTATGGAAAATCATGCTTTTTTTAGCCAAAGAGATGGTGCGTGACGGTGAGGGTGCAACAAAGCTTGTCACCTACAAAGTTACTGGTGCGATAGACGATCATGAGGCAGAAGTTGCCGCCAAAGCACTCTCTAATTCTTTACTCGTAAAAACAGCACTTTTCGGACAAGATCCTAACTGGGGGCGTATTGCCTCAACTGTGGGTGCGAGCGGTGTGATGTGTGATGAAGAGACATTGAGTATTTGGTTTGATGAAGTATGTGTGTACCAAAAAGGAGAACTTCTTTTTGATGAAAAACTTGAACCCTTTGCCGCTGCTGTGATGCAAAAACCAGCCTTTACGATTCATTGTGATATTGGTCAGGGTGAGGGTGAATTTATTGCTTACGGATGCGACTTGGGACACGAATACGTCAAAATAAACGCGGATTATCGCACATAGTATTAGCAACCGCTAAGTGATGGCGCGCTATAATCGCGCCAATTAATAGTAATAGGAACTTCCATGCGCGGATACAAAATTTTTAGCGGTTCAGCTTGTCAGGCATTTTCTGTAGAAGTGTGTAAAACACTCGGTGTTAATCTCTCAAAAGCAGAAATTAAACGTTTTAGCGATGGTGAGATTAATGTGCAAATCTCTGAAAGTGTTCGTGGACGGGATGTCTTTATTATCCAAAGTACCGGAGCACCGTCCAACGATAATCTAATGGAATTGCTCATCATGACGGATGCACTGCGTCGTTCATCTGCGAGTTCTATTACTGCGGTCGTTCCGTATTTCGGCTATGCGCGCCAAGACCGAAAAGCGGCTCCTCGTGTTCCCATTACGGCACGTCTTGTTGCAGATATGTTTGAAAAAGCGGGGATTGACCGTGTGGTGACAATCGATTTGCACGCAGGTCAGATCCAAGGCTTTTTTGATATTCCAGTAGATAATCTATACGGTTCTATTATCTTCCAAGAGTACATCAGCTCTAAAAATCTCCCTAATCCTGTTATTGCTTCTCCGGATATCGGAGGGGTTACCCGAGCTCGTTATTTTGCTGAAAAATTGGGACTGGAAATGGTTATCGTCGATAAACGTCGTGAAAAAGCCAATGAGTCTGAGGTCATGAACATTATCGGTGACGTTGAGGGTAAAGACGTTATTATGATCGATGATATGGTCGATACGGCGGGAACCATGGTAAAAGCGGCGGCTGCACTCAAAAAGCGCGGAGCAACATCGGTAATGGCATGTGCAACACATGGCGTCCTAAGCGGTAACGCATACGAAAATCTAAACAATGGCGAACTTGATGAGCTCGTTATCTCCAATACTCTTGAACTTCGCGGTCACAGTGATAAAATCAAAGTTATCAGCGTAGCACCTTTGTTTGCTGAAGTCATTCGTCGTGTTTATCACAACGAGAGCGTTAATTCACTTTTTAGTTAATCTCCAATATCTCTAAATTTTTTTAGAGATCCCAACACAATATTCTTTCCTTTTATTTTTTATACTTATAAATAACACTGCAAACTCTTCTGTATACAATCATATAATGTAATAAGCATTTCAAGTTTCACTCAAATATACACCATTATTATCTCATTATTTATCGTTATTATTTTCTTATAAAGGTCATGAACGGTTCGTAATATTCAATCAAAGGGGTAGATGTGAAAGTTGGATTTTATTTAATGTGTATAGTCGGTTTGTTGTTCAGCGGGTGCGCGACTCAAACGTATAAAATGTTTGATGGCAATAGTACAGCGGTTCAGGCAATTTCAGATTCTAATTATAGTGAAGATGCTGAATTTGAGTGGAAAATCACCAAAGGAGACCGACTAGAGATTATAGTCGTCAATCAATCGTCCGGAGATGGTCAGCAGGAACTTAATCAGATATTAAACACCGGTGGACGAATGCAAGCCACATTAACTCGAGACGGTACAGAGGGATATTTGGTTCCCAAAGCCGGTACAGTACGTCTTCCCTTGGTTGGAACAGTTGGAGTAGTCGGTTTGACTGAGAACCAAGCAGCTGAAAAACTTTTAAATGCCTACACAGAATATCTCAAAAAACCATTTGTGACCGTAAAAATCCTCAATCAAAAACTTTTTGTCTTAGGCGAA
>JAGXHZ010000138.1 GCA_024635855.1 Sulfuricurvum sp. | reverse complement strand
CAAACTCCTTCGGTCGGAAAACCGATGATGTAGTCACTCTGTGCCTCATGCAGAAAGTTAGCAACAATCACAACATCGTCCGATGCACCGCCCTTGTCCCAACGATGGAAAGCAATAACCTTGCGTTCATTATTCATGTGATACACCTGTGTAAACTGCCCGCATAAACCGCGTGTGAAGCCCTTACGGTTGGAGCGCAACAATATGAGATCCCGATATAGACGAACAATACCGTGAAACTCAGCACATTGGTCCCAATCAACCGGAACCGTGTCACGAAACCATCCCCCCTCTAAGAACTCTTGACCTTGAAAAAGCATTGGGATACCGGGGGAGGTAAAGACCATCGCAGCAGCCAATGTCGATCGTTTCTGCGCGTACCACCCTTTGGGGTCATTCGGGTTAATTTCTTGCGGTACACGAGAATGACCGTTTGCTACCTCGTCATGCGATTCGCTGTAAATAACCCGATCAAAAGCATCATCGTTATAACGGTATAAAATGGCATCGCGGATAGCATCAAGAGATCGTTGCTCATCTTGGGGTGCAACCACCGCTTGGCGTATGGGATGGACAAACATGGCATCCCATTGAGAGGCGAATCCGGCACCACCTGCCCCGACATCTTTAGTGAGCCACCTATTATTCTGAAGATCCTCAGCGATTGTGACCCGACCGGGAAACTTTTGGGCAATCTGGCTATTAATCCATTGAAGCAGACTCCACCCCTCAGGAATTTCCTGCACATCGAAACCGTTGACCGTACGAATAAACTGGGTACAGTCGAAGCGGATTCCGTCTACATGGTATTCTTCGAGCCACATCATGGCGTTATCAAAGAGATACTGACGAACCTCGCCGCGTCCGTAATCGGGTCTAGTCTCTCCCCACGGTGTAATCGCACGATCATCATTGTAAAAATAGATACCACCACGACCGTTTTCACTCCAGCCGTCAAACTGCCATAAATCAAGATCGCTTGGACCAAGGTGGTTGTACACAACATCTAGTATCACCGCAATACCAGCTTGATGGGCGCGTTTGACGAACTGTTTAAACGCCAACGGTCCTCCGTACTCACCATCTACCGAAAAAATTTGTGCAGGATTATAACCCCAAGACCGTTCTCCCGCGAACTCACCTATAGGCATAATTTGTATTGCATTGACCCCGAGTTTTTTTAAATGTCCCAGACGTGCGGATACCGATGAAAATTCACCCTGATGGCTAACGTCTTCTTGATCATTGAACGTCCCGACATGCAGTTCGTAGATGACAAGTTCATTCCACGGCACGATTTTAAAATTATCCCCCTGCCAGTCAAAATGTGTATCGTGAACGATGGCATTGCCGACAGAGCTTGTCACTTCGCGGGCATACGGATCAATCCGCTTAAACTCACCGTTTTGCGTAGAAAGAAGAAACAGATACTGATCGCCCGCATGAGCCTCAGCAACATTTACATACCAATAGCCATTTTCCTCAGCCTGCATCGGGTGCAAGGTGGCGTCCCATTCGTTGAACGATCCGATAACGGATACACATTGTACATGGGGTGCCCACACGCGAAAGGCAACTCCCCCAGCGTGCAGAACCGACCCCATACCATTTATTTTAGTTTCATTGCTCATAGTTTAATTCTTCTTTTGACAAAGTTGTGTCAATATTGTATCTTATAAATCATTATTATGTGATTATGTTTTATAGTGTTGCATCATTGCTTCAAAAACTTCGCAATAAATTTAGTTACTAATGCTCAAGCTGTATGCGGTGAAAGTCACACGCACGGTTTTTAGGGGGAGAAAGTGAGCGATTTGAAGAGGTGCTGGCTTTGATTGGTACGAAATTTGACAGTTTTATGGTTGCAATGCTCAAAAAGATGACGGATATTAAAGTGAAAAGTATTATTGATTATTGATTATTTTTGTGATATAATAATAAAAATATTCTAGGAGTTTGTTATGAACCTTTTTTCATCTATTAAAATTGGAAATTACACTTTAAAAAATAGAATTTTTATGGCTCCTATGACGCGACGCAGAAGTGTCGACAAGAATTTGCCAAATGATTTAATGGCTACATATTATGCTCAAAGAGCTTCAGCGGGGTTAATTATATCTGAGGGAACGCAAATCTCAACTCAGGGTATCGGCTACCCAGCCACTCCGGGAATCCATACAGTTGAGCAAGTACAAGCCTGGAAAAAAGTGACAGATGCCGTGCATAAAGAAGAGGGTAAGATATTCTTACAACTATGGCATGTGGGAAGAATATCTCACTCCTCTTATCACGGCGAAGAACTTCCTGTAGCTCCTTCGGCTATCAAACCGGCTGGTAATATCAATACTTTTGAGGGAACCAAAGAGTTTGAAACACCAAGAGTACTTGAAACAGATGAGATACAAGGTATTGTCCAAGATTATGTAAATGGTGCAAAAAATGCGATGGAAGCTGGTTTTGACGGCGTTGAAATACACGCTGCAAACGGTTATTTACTAGACCAGTTCTTGCGCGATGGCACCAACAAAAGAGAAGATGAGTACGGCTCAAGCATAGAAAATAGAAGCCGTTTTCTTTTTGATGTCGTAAAAGCGGTAACGGCTGAAATTGGTTCAGATAAAACAGGAGTCAGACTCTCTCCAAGTGGTACATTTAACGATATGACAGACTCTAATCCGCAGAAACATTTTTCCTATATATGTGAAAAGTTAAATGATTTTAATATTGCCTATCTTCACATCATAGATGCTCTTGAAGATGATATAAAGTATGGAGCGAATATTGTGGAACTATCAATTTTAAGAGATGCCTACAAAGGAGTATTGATTGCTAATGGAGGGTACACTAAAGAAAAAGCGAATGAGGCCCTTGAAAAGAATCTGGCGGATGCTATATCATTTGGAAGACTCTTTCTAGCCAACCCTGATTTACCCGAGCGTTTTAAAGCTAACTCTATTCTAAATGCACCTGATTCAAAGACTTTCTATACACAAGGTGAGAAAGGCTATACAGACTATTCTTTTTTTTGTAGAGTGTCTTTAGATAAAAGTATTGTTCCTGTAACTGAAACTTAAAGTGCTTATGGAGAAGAAAAATGAATAAAAATGTAAATGCAACAGCAAAGGGTGTGAAAATATCGTTTAGCGGTGATGTAAAGCTACAAAATATTGTAACCATGGTGCAGAATTGCTCAAGCGGAAAATGCGAATGTATGAGTGATACAACGAAAAAAAAGATTCAAAATATGGAAGTGAGCGGAGCAGACGGCGAGGTCGAGCTTGATCTCACAGGAGATATAAATAAAGAGGAAATAGAAGAGGCGCTTGCCAAATCTAAACATCTTTCTTAGATGCGAAGTTAATTCCAAAATTGTTTCTTTATTGTTTAATCTTAACTTAAACATTGTATAATATATTTTCACTAAAAAGAGGAAAATTATGCAGTTTAATGAAAAAATTACTCTTGACGAGCAATGGCTATTCACTATTCTTATTATTGCCATTGGTGCCTTTATCTCTTTAACTTTATCTATGCGTAACGGCCATTTGGCACAGTTTGATGAAAGTGTCTTGCACTGGTTTCATAAAATAAAAAATCCTACTCTGGACAACTTCTTTTCCTCTATTACATGGTTGGGTTCTTTGTGGATACTATTGCCTCTTTATATCGTTCTTATACTCACTCTTTCACAATATTTTGAAAATGTTGAAAAATTTTTGGGAATTGGATTTTGGGGTGCATTTTTAACAACATATGTTCTCAAATACCAGCTTGAAAGAAAACGACCCCTTTTTTTTCCTATCATCAACGAACTGCCAATCGACCCCTCCTTCCCTAGTGCGCATACCTCTCAAATTGTTACTTTCAGCCTTTTGGTTTGGATTATTATCTATCATGGAAGTTCTTTATTTGACAATCTATTGACGGGGGTATTGCTCTTTATTGCATTGGGGGTCGCACTCTCACGAATGTATCTGCAGGTTCATTTTCCAACTGATGTTCTTGCCGGAGCTCTCATTGCGATTACCTGGAGTTGCATCGCCCTATTGGTGATAAAATCAGGGGGGTTGGCATGAAAAACAAATTTTTAGATACGGGTGAGCATGGGTATCATCCCCTGAAAAAATTTAAAATCATCCTTTCTGGTTTACGCTTTGCCGTGCTGTATGATTTCAGCGTTATGTATAAAATTGTGGTTTCGGTTCTAATACTCATTCCGGTTTTAATTTTTAATGAGTGGGTCGATGCTTCATTAATCATCCTCTCCACTGGAGTCATGCTTACAGCGGAACTCTTCAACACAGCGATTGAGGCAGTTTGTGATTTTATGGAAACCCGTTACAATGAAAAAATCGGTATTATCAAAGATATTGCTGCCGCGGCTGCGGGAATTGCCATTTTTGTGTGGATAATCATCATATTTCTGGAAGTGATGAAAGTAGTAAAAGGATTTTTACAATGACACAACCTCGCTCGCCATGGGCTCAAAACAGAGATGATGTACTTTCAGATTTAAAAACTACCCCTAACGGACTGGACGTTGCTGATGCCCAAAAGCGTTATGAACAGTTTGGTCCCAATGTTTTGACTGAAGAAGAGAGCTCCAAAGTAGCAATATTTTTAAATCAATTTGCCAGTCCCATAGTGCTTATTTTAGTAGCAGCAGCTGTTATCAGTGCATTTATGGATCACACCAAAGATGCAATTATTATTTCATTTATACTTATCATCAATGCGCTACTAGGTTTTTATCAAGAGCTAAAGGCAGAAACATCTATTAGGTCGCTTCAAAAACTCACAGAGAGTCATTCTCGTGTTTTACGCAATGGCATTGAAATCACACTTCCCTCTCGAGAACTCGTTCCCGGGGATATTGTCATAATAGGGGAGGGGGATGTAGTCCCTGCTGATATGCGTCTGTTGCAATCGTTTGCTTTGCAGGTCGATGAAGCACTGTTGACTGGAGAATCATTGGCATGTGATAAATCAAGCGAACCTGTTTTAGCGGAAACAGCCTTGCTTTATGAGCAAATAAACTCTCTCTTCTCCGGCACATTAGTTGTTCGAGGAAAGGGAGTCGGTGTTATTTTTGCGACGGCTGAATCGACGATTATGGCTCGTATCGCACAAGCGGCACAGCAAAGCTCCCCTCACTCTCCCCTCACTCAGGCCATGCGTCGTTTATCGGCTAGACTATTGGGAGCAATTGTCTCGATTCTTTTCGTGTTGGGAATAATCTCGCTACTTCAAGGACGCAGCGTTGATGAAACGATTATGATTTTGCTCGCACAGCTGGTTTCTTCCGTTCCAGAAGGGCTTCCAATCGTTATCACCGTTATATTGGCAATAGGGGCATATCGGTTGAGTCACCACAAAATTCTGGTGCGTCATCTCCCTTCCGTGGAATCACTGGGGAGCGCGACCCTTATCGCGACTGATAAAACAGGAACCATTACCGAGGGGATATTATCGGTAAAAGAACCATTTGCTCTCGACATGATCGAGTTACGCCGATGTGCGGCATTATGCAACGATGCCAGAGAGCAACAAGGAGACAATGTCGATGTTGCTTTAGCCCGTTGGCTTGAGAGCGACTTTGACACCATTAATAGTGATTTTGAGCGTGTTTTTGATCACCCTTTTGATCCGGCATTGCGAATGATGGCAACTGTGAATCGTGTCGATAATGTTGAAAAACTGCATGTCAAAGGGGCATACGAAGCACTTCTGACGCGTAGCACGAACAGTGTAAAAGAGCAAAAAATTTTGAGCGATACACATGACAAGATGGCATTGCAAGGGTTAAGAGTGTTGGCATTTGGTGTGAGTGACAGTGAATGGGAGGATCCTCATCAATGGAAAATCACGATGGTCGGTCTTGTCGGATTCGCAGACAAGGCTAAAGAGGGAGTTAAAGAGGCTATTTCTCTCGCTAAAATAGCAGGGATTCGTATCATCATGATTACGGGAGATAATCCGATTACTGCAGGTGTCATTGCAAAAGAGGTTGGAATGATGAATCATGGGGATTCGATTCTTTTGGGAAAAGAGATTGATACTCTAAGCGATGATGACCTTTTGGAGTCTTTAAAACATACTTCCGTCATTGCCCGTGCCATGCCTGATCATAAATATAGAATCGTCCAGACTCTGCAAAGAGGGGGTGATATTGTTGCCGTCACCGGTGATGGGGTTAATGATGTTCCGGCGCTTAAGGCGGCTGATCTTGGGATTGCCATGGGAAGCGGGAGCGAAGCGGCTAAATCCTCTGCCAAAATGGTCATTGTCGATAACAATCTTGGTGTCATTATCAATGCAATCCGCCAAGGAAGGGTAATCGCCGACAATCTTCGCAAAGTAATTTTTTATCTTTTATCAACAAGTCTTGGTGAAATTATTATTATCACCTGCGCAATCGTGATGGCACTCCCCCTTCCGATTCATCCGACTCAAATATTGTGGGTGAATGTTGTTACGGATGGTGTCTGTGATAAAACTTTTGCCGTATGTAACGAAGAGGGTGATGTGATGCATCGTGCTGTCCGTCCGATAAGCAGACAGTTTTTTGACCCTATTTTGGTTTATCGAATTGTTTGGTTTGCTTCTGCAACTGCAGTGATGGTGCTGGGGCTATTTTTGTATTTACTCTCACACAACTACTCCTATGAAATGGCTATGACGGCCGCATTTACAACACTTGTCATGGCGCAATGGATTAATGCTATCCTTTCACAGAAAGAGTCAGAACCTTTTTTCAAAAATATCCGAACTAGCCTCGGTATCAACCCTTGGATATGGGCAGGAGTCACTCTTGGAATGGGTTTGCAAATGATTGCCCTTTATATCCTTCCGGAGTGGTTTCATGTCGTACCTCCGACAGCGGAAATATGGGGATATGTTTTGATTGCATCGCTAGGAATTTTCAGCATGGCGGAGGGGTATAAATGGGTCGAATATCGTTATTTAAAAAGAGTGTCAGTGACTTAAAGAGGGGGCAAAAGCTTTCGTGTTTACATGGACGCTCTGTCCGATTTTAAATGTTTTTGCTTCTGCTTCATCCATAACCACTTCGACTATATTCTGCCCAATTGCAATAATACCGATATAAATCACATCCGCTTTTATGATGTCCAGCAGTTCGCCTCTTAAGGAGAATTTTTGACTCCCCTTTGTTTGTAATAAAACCTCTTTCGGTGTCCCGTCTTGAATTATTTTTCCATGGCTTAGCATGACGACCCTGCTTGCAAGTTTGTAAATCTCGCTTGGGTCGTGGCTTACCATAATTGTAGTTGTTCCAAACTCCTTGTGAAGCTTTAAAATATCATTTTGGAGCTTGTTCCGCATCTCCATGTCAAGTGCTGAGAGCGGTTCATCCATAAGCAGTATTTTTGGTCGCTTCATAAGAGAGCGGCAGAGTGCGACACGCTGTTTCTGTCCGCCGCTGAGCATGTTTGGAAGGCGGTTTTGCAGTTCTGTTAGTTCTGTGAGTTCTAGCAGATGCGAAGCCAGTTTTTTATCTTTTGCCACAAACAAAAGATTTTCTAAAACGCTCATATTTGTAAAGAGTGCATAATCTTGAAAGACAAAACCAATTTCCCTTTTTTGCGTTGGCATGGAAAGAGTGTCGTTTTGCCAAATTGTACCTGAGACTTTTATCTCTCCATGTGTCTCTTCCAGTCCGGCTAAAATCCGGAGAAGTGTTGTTTTTCCGCTTCCGCTTTTGCCTGCGAGGGCGACAAAATCATGCTCTTTTATCTCTAAATTGACATCAAGACTCATTGCGCCATGCGAGCCTTGAAGCTTTTTTTGCAGTGAGAGTTCTATCATACTCCTATCCTTTTATTGTGGCGGCGGTTAAAGAGATAGACGCCTAAAAGCACCAAAAAACTCAGGAAAAGCATAATCAAACTATAAATATGTGCCGTCTTGTAATCCATAATCTCAACTGCCTCATAGATGGCAACAGAGGCTACTTTGGTCTCATTGGGTATTGAACCGCCCACCATGAGAACCACTCCAAATTCGCCTACGGTGTGGGCAAAAGTGATGATAATTGCCGTGATAAGTGCAGGTTTTATATTTGGGAGTGCTACAAAATAGAGCGTCTGCAACTTGCTTTTTCCTGCAATGTAGGAGGCTTCGAGCATGTTTTTGTTAAGCGTCTCAAATCCGCCTTGAAGCGGCTGAACCATAAAGGGAAAAGAGTAAAAACAGCTGGCAACCACAAGTCCCGTAAAGTTAAAAACCAATTTTATTCCGAATGTCTCTTCAAAAAATATACCGATAGGAGAGTTTTGAGAAAGGGCGAAGAGAATGTAAAAGCCCAAAACAGAAGGAGGAAGAACAATCGGAAGTGAAGCAACAGCCTCGGCAAAGGGTTTGCATCTGCATTTTGTCTGAGAGAGCCACCATGCAACGGGGAGGGCAATAACAAAAAGTATAAAGGTCGTAATGGCTGCGAGCTTAAAGGAGAGAAGAAACGGGGCAAAATCTAATTCGCTCATTTGACAAGCTCCAAAATAGATAAATCACTTGACTTTATAAGTGCAACGACTGTATCGCCCTCATGTAAACTCAGTCGCTTTGAAGATTCTAGTGTGATGATGCTCTCTAAAATAAAATCTTCAAAACGAAGTTTGACGCTTGCGAGCAGTGTTCCGTTATTGACGGATATAACGTTGGTTTGTAACTGATTTGATATACTCAGCTCTGTGCTGATATTTTTGGCTAACGATATGCTTGAGGCTTTGACCCCAAGCGTAACATGTGAGCCGATTTTGATATTTTTGTTAAGCTCTAACGACATCATTTTAAGTGCTTTGCCAAATGAAGAGAAGGAGACAACACTAATGT
>JAGXHZ010000137.1 GCA_024635855.1 Sulfuricurvum sp. | reverse complement strand
GTGTAGGTGCGGCTACCAATGCTGTACGTATTGCCCAAAAATGGGTAGAAATGCAAGGAAATTAATATGAATTTCATCGAAACATTATTTGAAAAGGGACTGTGGAGTTCACGATTTATTATTATCTTGGCGGTAGTTTTTGGTCTTCTTGGAGCTATTGTCCTCTTTGCTATTGCCAGTTTTGATATTTACTATACTACTGCCTATGTTATCAATACCTATCTCACTCATGCACACCCGCAAGGCTTCCATGAACAAGTAGTCGGCGGTATCATTGGTGCGGTTGATTTGTACCTCATTGGTGTGGTTATGATTATTTTCTCTTTTGGCTTGTATGAACTGTTTATCTCTGACATTGATCCTGCAAAAGATGAACATGGAAAAGAAAACCAACTTTTAGCCGTCCATTCACTCGATCAGCTTAAAGACAAAATATCTAAAGTTATTGTCATGGTTCTCGTGGTTGGTTTTTTCCAAAAAGTGGGACATACGGTATTTACCGGAGCATTAGAGCTGCTCTATCTTGCCCTCTCGATCACCGCTGTTGCCGTTGGTCTTTATTTCTTAAGTAAAGTAGGACATCATGAGTAAGATTTTTGTTGATGCGTGTTTCGGAAAAGAGACTCCTCACACGCCAGTATGGATGATGCGTCAAGCTGGACGTTATCTCCCTGAATACATGGAGGTACGTAAACGTGCCGGAAATTTTTTAAATCTTTGTCATGCTCCCGATATGGCTGCTGAAGTTACGATTCAACCCTTGGATATTGTCGGTGTTGATGCCGCCATTTTATTCAGCGATATTTTAGTCGTACCTAACGAAATGGGGATGAAACTTGATTTTGTGAACGGCGAAGGACCGGTTTTTGAAAAACCGATCACCTGCGAAGAGGATTTAGATGCTCTTATCGGTGGAGATGAAGCCGCTTCAAAACTTACTTACGTCTATGAAACCATTAAGATTTTACGCACACAGCTCGATAGCAGAGATGACGAAAAAGCCCTTATCGGATTTACAGGCGCACCATGGACTCTTGCCACCTACATGATCGAAGGACATGGGACAAAAACCTACAACATTTGTAAAAAAATGATGTATTCTAACCCTGAGCTTCTCCATAAGATACTCAAAAAAGTAACCGAAGTCGTCAAGCTTTACATGGAAAAACAAATCCAATCGGGTATCGATGTCGTTCAAATCTTTGACAGTTGGGCTGCTGCGATTGAGCCTAGCAAATATGACGAATTTTCATGGAGCTATATGGTCGAGATTGCAGAATATCTTAAAACCAAATACCCGCATATTCCCGTCATTATGTTCCCCAAAGGGGTTCCTGCCTTTTTAGATCACGTCTATGGAAACTTCGATGTTTTCGGTGTCGATTGGAGTACCCCTATGGCATTGGCAAAAGAAAAATTGGGTGATCGTTATGTTCTCCAAGGCAACATGGAACCGTGCCGTTTGTATTCCAAAGAAGAAACAACCGCATCCGTCGAAGCACTCCAAGAAATCATGGGCGGAAAACGCCATATTTTTAACCTAGGTCACGGAATCCTTCCGGATGTCCCCGTTGAAAATGCAAAACACTTTGTCCGTGAGTGCCAACGAGTCAGTAAAAAATAATATGAGTACCATCTTCGGACCTGTGCATTCACGCCGTTTTGGCGTGTCGCTTGGGATTGATCTCTCTTCCTCTAGCAAGCAATGCAATTTTGATTGTCTTTACTGTGAACTTACCCCCATGCAAGCCATTAAAGCACAACACACTGTAACCAGCGTAGAAACGATACTCCATAATTTACAAGAAGCACTTCAAAACCACCCCAACATCGATGTCATCACCCTCACTGCTAACGGTGAACCGACCATGTATCCATTTCTCGATGAGCTCATTACCCGCATTGATGCTATCAAGGGAAATATCCAAACTCTCATTCTCTCCAACAGTGCCTCTTTAAGTACTGAAAATGTTTTTAATGCCCTGTTACGTCTAAATCAAGTCAAACTCTCCCTCGATGCCGCCACACCAGAAATATTTCATAAAATCGACCGCCCAGCCGAGGGAATTGAGATTACTGATATTATTGAAGCCATCCAACGCTTTTCGCACGCGTTTAAAGGTAAACTTTTTATCGAGATTCTCTTCGTTCGCGGACTTAACGATACACCAAAAGAAGTAATGGCACTTAATTCTGCATTGCAAAACGTCCAATGTGAACGTATCGACATCGGCACCATCGACAGACCCCCTGCCTATGAGGTACAAGGACTAGAATTTAAAGAACTGTATGAACTATCACACTATTTCGACCCCTCTTTACCTATTCATATCGTTTCACGTACCCATGCGACTGTTACCCCTTCACATTATTCATCAGATGAAATACTAACAACACTCGATAAACGTCCCCTAACCGACGATGACATCAACGCTCTTTTCGACGAAGAATCCAAAAAACAGTTCCAAAATCTGCTAAATGAAGGAAAAATAACCAAAATTGAACGCTCAAATATCATTTTTTACCTCCCATTAGAAAATAGTGAAAGAAAACGACAAAAATCGCTCAAAAATCTTGACAATTAAGACAAAGCTCACTATAATTACGACCTCTTAAACATTCCGGATTAGCTCAGCGGTAGAGTAGGTGACTGTTAATCACTTGGTCACTGGTTCGAATCCAGTATCCGGAGCCACTTTTCTAAAATACCCAAAAACCAATATCTGCACGAAACTAAATAAAAAATTAACGTACGAGTTCAGCAAGTATGTTACTATTCAAAACAATCATGATACGCCACCTCTCTGATTATACAAAGTCGATAGAAGTTTTTACTACCAACGGAGAATTAAGCAAAAACTCTTTAGAATGTCTCTTAAAACTAAAAATATCAAGATCGCTTTAAAAAAAAGAAAGATTTTATCGTAAAGAGGTGAAATTAAAAAACTTGATTTACTGGTCTTAAAAAAAAGGTTCATTATAATGATAAATATATCAAAAAAAACTTCTCAAGACCACATATTTTACTATTCTGCATTAGTATTTGCCTTTACCCTACCTCTCTCCCGTGCTGCGGTCTCTTTTTTCATCCTTTGGTTTGTTGTCCTTTTTTTAGCTCGCAGAGACTACAGAACATCATGGGAGATCATTAAAACCAGCCGTGCATTGAAGGCGATGGGACTCTTTATCTCTTTTATATTTGCTTCACTTTTATGGTCAAACGATACCCATGAGGCACTAAATCAAATACGACTTTACAGCTACTGGATACTTATCCCGATTTTGGCGGTAACGCTTAAAAAAGAGTGGCTCTCCACCATTATCACCGCTTTTTTAGCGGGGATGTTTATCAGTGAAATCATTGCGTATGGTATGTATTTTGAATTATGGACTTTCAAAGGTCATGGCTCAGATTATCCAAGTCCTTTTATGTTTCACATTCACTACAGCATCTTTTTGGCAACAACTTCAATCCTGCTACTTAGTCGTCTTCTCTCGAATCGCTATACATGGCAATCAAAGTTACCCATGTTTCTGTTTTTTCTCACCTCTACTGGAAATCTGATGATCTCAACTGGACGTACGGGACAGTTAGCGTTATTGGTTGCTTTAGCAGTAGCAGTTATCGTTCACTATCGCCTCACTATCAAATCCTTTTTCATTTTTATATTATTAAGCACAATTCTTTTTCTGGGAGCATATTCCTCGATTAATTTGTTTCAAAAACGCTTTGATATGGCTGTCAGTGATATTCGACAATTTCAAGAAGGAAATTTTGATACTTCATGGGGATTGCGTGCAGCGTTTTGGGTAGTGACATACGACATAATACGAGAACATCCTCTAATAGGAATCGGTATCGGTGATTACAAATCCGCAGCAGCAGAGTCGTTAGCCAAAAATGACCATAATTTTAGCCCCGAAACAATTCAATGGTGCAGTCACAACCATTATCACAACCAATATCTAATGATCTTAGCGCAAACAGGAATCATCGGATTTGCTTTGATGCTATGGATGCTGATTGAGTTATTTAGACTTAAAATTGAAGATCGTGAGCTCAAAGAATTCAGCGTACTTGGGCTTACAGTCTTTGTTGTTGCTTGTATTGCAGAACCTTTATGGATATTACAGTTTCCAATTATTCTATTTATCTTTATAGTATCCATTTCTTTAGCTGCAAAAACAGAGGAAAAAAAATGAGGATCAACTTTATTCGAAATATCGAAAAGAAAATCAAAGGAAAGCTCAGTCGATTACGTCTAAAACAAACAGATTTCACCATTATTTCCAATAATTGTTGGGGAACTTTTATATATAAAAAGTTTGATCTTCCTTATCAATCTCCCTTTGTAAATTTACTCATTTTTGCAGAAGATTATATCCGTATGCTCGAAAACTTTTCTCCAAATCTTTTTAATGCTATATACTTTATTTCCCAGCAAGAGTCCAAACATATAGGTGAATTAAAAGAGCGGGAATACTTGGGTTTAGAATATCCAATCGGAGTTATAGGAGAAGGAATAGAAATTCATTTTCTACATTATAAGAGTGAAAATGAAGCAAGAGAAAAATGGGAAGAGCGCATTAAACGAATCAATTATAATAAGTTACTTTTTAAATTTAGTGACAGTGAACTTTGTTCCGATGAATTAATCCAAAGGTTTGAAGCCTTACCATATAGGAATAAAATTTGTTTTACGGCAAAACCCTTTCCACACTTTAAAAGCAATATATACTTGCCTTATTTTAAAAATACTACAATGGTGCGAGATGAATGGAAGCATTCAGAAAGAGAATACAACATTGTCTCTATTATCAATAATCTATAGGAAAATATATGTTTTTTTCACTCCTCTTGCATAAGATTCGAAATAAAATTAAAATTCAAAGAAACAATCATCTTGATATAGCCAAAACGGCAGGATTGGCACATTGCACTATCTTGATAAAAGGACAAAACAATACTCTAAAAATTAGTGATGGATGCAGACTACGACACGTATTGATTGAAATCGTTGGAAATAACTGTTCCATTGAAATAGGTAAAAAAAGCGTTATCGGGCATGGATGCTATCTTAGTGCAAAAGAAGAGAATATTCATCTTATCATTGGAGATGAATGTATGTTTTCACGTAATGTCAATATTTTAACATCCGACGGGCATCCTATTTTTCATAAGAGCGACCGAATTAACCCAGCTCAAAATATTACCATTGGACAGCATGTCTGGCTTGCCGATAATGTTACTGTATTAAAGGGAACTATTGTAGGGAATTATAGTATTATTGGCATCCATTCACTCGTGACCAAGTCAATCGCTGAACACTCCATTGCAGTAGGAGTCCCTGCAAAAGTAGTAAAATCAGAAATCAACTGGGAAATTTAAATTTTATTTCCAATTTATATTATACTTAACAATGCGTGATGGATTTCCTGCAATAATTGCCTTTTTTTCATCATAAGACTTTGTAATCATTGTGTTAGCACCCACAATGCACCCATCATTAATGTGGCTGCCTTTAAGGATAAAGCTTCTTGCTCCGATCCATACATTATTTCCTAAAACCACTTCCTTGTCTTCATTAATGCAAATTCCATCTTCGTCATAAATTTGATGATGATCGGTATCCATTATGATTGATTCCCACGCCATTTGAGAGTTATTTCCAATAATAATTTTTTTATTGCAAATAATTGTGCCATCACCTGAAATCAGAAAATTTTCTCCTAACTCCAGTGCACCGGTAACTATCAATCTTGATCCCATTCCAATTTTACATTTTCCCCTAAAAGTAATACTCCCTTCTAAAAACAATAAAGTTCGCTGATACCTATAATCAAGCATTTCTATATTACCAAAACCAATACGGACCATTCCAGTTTTAATGTTTTCTAAATGAACTTCTCCTGATAATGATTGAAGTTTTGTCTTACGAGAAACAATGATAGGAAGTCGTACCGCCTGTGAAAATGGTAAAACACGAAAATTGACATAAATACTTTTAGGAAGTCCTGCTGCATAACGGATCAAATTGGCTATTTTTCCCATTTTAAATGCCATGTTTTTCTCCTACTCATGATTAATCAATTGCTGTGTCATTTCATAAACAGCCTCAACAGAAGGCAGAGTGCCTTCAGGATTAAAGACAGCCATATGCATCTGCGGTTTAGGCAAATAGCGATAAGGAACAGTAAAGAAAAAGATACCAACTGTTGCCGTCTCTACCGCAATCGCCATATTTCTGATTCCTGTATCATTACATACGACTACTTTCGACTCAGAAAGATAAGGCATCATCTGCTCAAGCGGTAGTGCTTCCATTTTACGAATATTAGAATAGCCCTGTAAAGCTAAAAGGATATCATCTACTTTTTCATCTTCTTTAATCCCTTCAAGCATAACATGCTCATATTGAGGATAAGATGTAGCCATTTTTTGAATAAGCTGACTGAATGAGATTTTTGGCCACTGCTTTTTAGCCATGGAGGCCCCCATAAAATAAATTATACGTGACTCTTTTATCTCTACTGGTTTATATCCGTAATCGAGAGAAACCTGTTTTCGAGCCCCAAAAATATGAAGCATATGAAGTAAACTTTCTACTTCTGGTACCAAATCTGAACGTAATAAACTCACATCAAAAAAAAGATGATTTTTAAATTGACGACGCGGAAAGCCTACTTTTAATTTTGCTTTTGCAAAAAAACAAATCATACCTGCTAATGTAGTATCAGCCATATCAAACAATAAATCATGTTCACCTAATTCTTTAATTTGTTTCAAACGTGAAAAAAAAGAGGTTTTTTTATCATTAATTTTTTTATCAACTAAATGTATACGATCCACTAAATCAACTGGTGCTCCATAACTATAGGTGTTGATAATACTTAATGTAATCGTAGCATTTGGGAAATAAGTTCGTGCCTGAAGTAAAAAAGGCCGAAGCACCATCATATCACCAATAGCTGCATGACGTATTATAGCTATTGATCTAACTAATTCAGGAGATATATCCTCTGCAATTTGTTTTGCTTTGCTAGATGACCATGCACCTTTTTCATGCCATAATTTCATATTTTTGTGTTCTCCAATCCTATTTTTAATTCTTTAAACTGCCTCTCACTTTCAAACACTTCCAATGCTTTTTGTATCCCCGCCTTTGCGTATTTTTCTCGCAAACCGCTCTCTTTTTGTAACAATGCCAATTTCATCGCCAAATCATCACTATCAAACGTTTTAAACAATAATCCATTCATTCCATCATTGATAATCTCCAAAGGTCCGCCGCTATCACTGGCGACGACACACACGCCGCACATCATCGCTTCGATCAGGACTAATCCGAACGTTTCATTTTCCGTCGCCAATACCATTACATCACACAGCTGCATCATCGTTTGCGCTTGTGTCGTGAAGCCTGTGAAAATTCCCACATCACCGTAATCATTTTGGAGTTTTTGGAGATAGGACTCCTCCATCGCTGCTCCGATGACGAGTGCTTTTGCGTCAATTCCCTTGCCCTGTAGTTTTTTCACCGCTTCAAGGACGATATGTTGCCCTTTTTGGGGTTCGATCCGCCCGATTATCCCGACAGTAAATGACTCACTTAAAGCCAGCTCTTCCCGATGGGCTTTCTTCTCTTCTTCTGTAATCATAGCGGGCTGTTGGGCACCGATATAAAGAACTTCTGTTTTGGGGCGAATCGGCTCAGGAATAAATTTTTCGATCTGTTCTTTTACCTGCTGAGTCACGGCTAGTATCATGTTCAGGTTACGATACAAAAATCGGTGATAAAAGTCATCTTTGAAACGGGTCATTCTCATGTGACGCGACTGTACAACACGGGGTTTACACTTAGAAATGAGTTTAGCCACCACTGCAAGTGGCAAATCTTTCGTCCAATGCAAATGGAGAACGTCGATGGCTTCGTCATCAATAATACGGGCAAGTTCTCTCGCACCAAGCCATGAGAGGAAAACATTGCGCCGTTTTAACGTCATATAGCGATAAGAAGTATTCTCATAATAACTTTTCAATTTCCCTTTTTCATTAATGACGCTGATACACTCCTCACCCAAATAATGAGAAGCACGCATCATATAAAGCTCCAACCCCCCAAGGTCAGGGGAGAGGCACAGTTCACAAATTTTACTTCCCACGTTTTTGCTCCAAATTCATCTCATAGAGTTTAATGTATTTATAAAAATTCGTTACCATGTGTGAAAAGGCGATAATGAGTCCTGCATATCCGTCTAAAAATCCTCGTTTGAGGATATAGGTTCGAAAAAATGAGTAAAGTCCGTTAAAAAATGCTTTGACAGGAGATGACGATTTTTTACCGACATTATCAGTCGCAAAAAGAGTTGAGTAGCGGTCAGCTTTTAAGATAAATTCTGTAATGCTAGGATAAGGATAATGACTGAAACTGTTTGTGAGTTTTTCAATCTTCAACCCGCTGGTCAAAATATGTTCATGCACGTAATTTTCATTATAACTCGTGGTTCTGCGATTATAAATACGGACAATTTCATCCGCTCCCCAGCAATGTATAATTTCAGTCGTCTTATAAAAATTTTTACGCAACAAGGAATAAACACTCTCAAGTTTAAATTCTAGTCCCATAATCTCTTGAATAATAGCTTCATTTAAAATCTCATCTGCATCCAGTGAAAGTATCCAATCGTTTTTAGCAAAGCCCGCCGCCACGTTTTTGGTCGGACCGAAACCTGTAAATTCCCCTTTTACGAGGTTAACATTAGGATACAATGAAGCAATGGCTGCCGTGTCATCGGTTGAGCCGTTATCAAATACAACAACATCACTGAACGTACGCAAACTATCAAGGCACTTGGAAATCGTTGCTACACCATTTTTCACAATTATAACAATCGAAATACGCATGTCTCGCCTTTCAGAATCAATCAACTCACTTTTGTGTATCATAACATACACGCTCTTAAGGACAATTTTTCACTTATGAATATTCAATACGAATCCCAAGATCGCTATCAATTTTTAAAGCCCTCCTTTGAATCGATTCAAAAAATCTTTGCCAACGATAATCACTCTATCCACAAAGCACGCAATGAACTAAAAATTATTGAACTTGACGGCATAAAAACTGTTGTAAAATCGTTCAAAGTACCTCATCTGCTTAACCGTATCGTGTATACTTTTTTTCGAAAAAGCAAAGCCTATAAATCGTACCATAATGCGCTTCGCTTGAGTGAATTAAACATCTCTACACCTGAACCTATTGCGTTGATCGAATTTTTCGAATCGGGTCTTTTAGGGGAGAGTTATTTTATCTCAGAATTTTTCGACTACGATTTCACAATCCGTACACCCCTGCTCGAACCGCTCGAAGATCGAGAAGCCATTTTTACCTCCTTCGCTGCCTATACCTACTCCTTGCACCAAAAAGGGGTATGGCATCTCGATTATTCTCCCGGAAATATTCTGATTAAACGAATAGAGAGTGGGTATCAATTTAGCATTGTTGACATCAATCGAATGGAGTTTAGAGAAATTAGCCCTCTGCAGGGTTGTGAAAACTTTAATAAATTATGGGCAAGCGATGAAGAGCTAGAAATTATGGGACGCGAATATGCACGACTTTGCGGATTTAATGTGGCAGTAACCATCAGCCAGATGAAACGGCATAATGATGCCAATAAGCGGGTCAAGAATTTCAAGAAAAAGCTTAAGAAAGTGCTAAAAGGCGATTTTTCAACTCCTGCTTAACGCTCTCAAACATCTCTGCGCGTCCTGCAGGATTTAGGGGAATCATGAAATGGCGTTGTTTCTTTTCCTCTCCAATACTTTTCCATCGTAATGCAGAGGCAAACCGTGAATCTCCAAAAAAAGTAAATGTTTCACATCCTGCTGCACTTGCCAAATGATACGTCCCCGTCGAGGTGCTGACAAACAGTTTAAACCCACCAAGCAACGCTGCGAAATCAACCACACTTCCGCGAGAACGATAGAGGATAACTGAGCTCTCACCCAATAGCTCTTTGGCTTCTTCGTAGAGTTTTTCTTCATCAGGACCAAACGTCATTACAACATCAATGTTTTCGTCCTCTTGGGCAATCCATACCAGCTCGATGTATTCACGAAGCGTCCAGTTAGCATCCGATGAGCCTCCGAAACCGGGATGAAAAGCGACCACGGGTTTAGTAACAGCATATTTTTCACAAAATGCTTTGAAAATACCCTCATCAAAATGCAAGAGAGGTTTGGGAAAATCGAGATTTATATCTCTAAAAAGTGCTCTTGTGAGTTCAAGGTTGTATTCAAACTCTGCCATTTTTACTTCGCTTCGACGTTGCGTGATACGGCGATTGTAAAAAATCTGAGCAATTTTAGTCGCGGGGGCGATTCGGATGGGGATGCGGGCAATATATTGAGCCAGTGCGACGCGGGTATTAGAAAAAAGGGTAATCGAGGCATCGATACGGGCTTGTTTGATTTTAAATGCCAACGCTAGAATATCCTCACCGCCATCCACAATCACCTCATCGATAAAATCGCAGGATT